>CAMPBN010000043.1 GCA_946638265.1 uncultured Bacillota bacterium | reverse complement strand
AAGTCATATAATTGATGCGATTTGCGGGCAAATCGCCACATTATCGATTCGAGCTATGACTTAAAAAGACGTTTTTGGTGAGTTAAGTCATAGCTTTGAAGCCGGCGCGGGGCCTACCGGCGGTTTTCGGGCAAAAAGTATGACTTAGCGAGGGGAAAATTCTCCGCTAAGTCATGCTTTTTAAACATTTTTGATTTTTCCAAATTACACCAGGGCTTTCACCGGCCCTTTTGTACTTTTTCGCGAGCCCGGGCCTTTCGCTACAGGCCGGTGGCCGCTATTTGGCCACTGCGCTGTTTTTGCCCTATTTTACAGCATGCACTTGACCATGCGTTCGATCATGGTTGCAAACTCGACTCTTGAAGCTTCGCTGCCCGGAGCCAGGTTGCCCTTTTCGTTGCCACGGATGATGCCGCTGCCAATCGCCCATGCCATGGAATCTTTTGCCCAAGGAGCCACATTGGCAGCATCGCCGTAAGCATTTATCGAAGCTTTGACGCTTGTGTCCAGACCCAGATATTTTGCATATCTGTAGAGCATGGTTGCAATAGCTTCGCGGCTGACAAGTCCGTTAGGGTTGAAGCCGTTGCCGTCACCGGTCACGATGCCGTTTTCGTCAGCCCATGCCACAGAGTCGCTGTACCACTGGCCGCTCTGTACATCACCGTACTTGGCTGCACCGTTTGCTTTTCCGTCTTCCAGTCTGCAAAGGGCTGTTACTACCATACCTCTGCCTGTCTTGGCATTCGGATCGAAGGCAGTGGCCGAAACGCCGTTGAAAATTCCGCGTGAAGACACAAAATCTATTGCGGATTTTCCCCAATGATTTGCGGAATCTGCAAATTTCACGGCCTTATCCACCAGTTTCACCACGCATGAACCCGGTACCAGCCCCTCAGCCTTGCCGTCTTCAACAACGGATTTCTTGAGAATCTCTTCGCTGCCGTCTTCGTGTACCAGCACCATGGTCATGCCTGCTGTGGCATTTGCTGCCGGTATAGCAGCCACTATCGGTTTTTCGGTCTTTTCCACCTTACTGCCACCAGCAGCAAGTTCAAACTTCACGGCACCCGTGTCGCTACCCGCAGCGTCCTTTACCTTTTCGATAGTGATGCTGACATCTCCGCTCTTACCGCCTGTTGCAAGTACTTTCAATTCCGCATTCGGGATCTTCACTTCACCGATATCACTCTTTACCGTAAGCGATGCGGCAGTGCCCCTGCCGACGCTTTCGATACTTTCCTTTGGAATATCCACGGTTATCTTGGATGCATTCTCCGCACCCTTTGGTGCGATTTCGATGTTGGTAGCTGCATCGGACTTGGCCTCTGCTATAACTGCCTTCATATCATCTGCATCGACTTTTACCGCAGCCTCGCCCTTTGCATCCACTTTAGCTTCAGGTGTTACCGTTTCTTTTACTTCCTGCTTGGCAGGTGCTTCACCTGTCGGCTTTTGCTCATCGGCTACCGCCTCCTGCTGGTTCTTGTCCTTATTCCACTTCTTGGAGCTTTCTTCTTTCGTATAGTCGTCCGTGTAGAACCACTTTACATTATCTCCTGCGGAGAGGACATAAGTTCCGTATCCCTCTTCAGGCTCCACGCCGTTCACGCTGTACATCCATCCGGAGTTCGGGCCATTGTCGAATTCGCCGAGACCGTTAATCTCGGCAATGTAGTTGCCATGGCTCTTGGTGGTGAAAGGCATATTGTTGTCGATGAGCATCTTGTCCGTCAATTCCTTGACAGTTGCGCCCTTATTCACTGAAACCGTAGTCTTTTCGATCCATGTTTCAAACTTCTTGTGGCTTTCCGGAGTGCCGTGGTTTTCGTCACCCACCAGAGTGAATGTCACCTTGATCTTGGCGTCCTGCTCAGCCTGAGAAGTTTCCGCTTTTCTGTTTATAGTGAGCTTGACTGTCTTGCTGACTGTGCCGTCCTTGGAAGTAACTGCAATATTAACTTCCTTGCTGCCGCCTGCAGGCACCGCGATGTTGTCGCCACCCGTCCAGTCATTGTCTTCGGTAGCAGTCCTGTCGCTCTCGATGGCAACTTTTGCTTCATTATTCATCGGCACTGCCTTGATCCTTACAGCAGATGTATCTGCCGGGATCTCGGCTGTGAAATTGCCTTCGCTGTCGCGGCTTGCTCCGATCTCGCCCGGAATCAGGGATACGGATTTCAGATCTGCATTCTTGGCAGGAGTCTTCACATTGTTCACCGTGATGGTGTAAATCAACGGAGTTTTATTGCCTTCCTGCACGATGATCCTGAACTTGTCGGTGCCCATCAAAAGATGGGAATCAGTGCCGGATACTACATACTGGTCGTTCACGATGATATTGGCATTCGCATTTGTCGCAGTCGGCTTCACTTTCAGTGTGGAAGCGCCCTTTGCGTCAAATGTGTAATTGAAAGTTGTTGCTTTCACTGTCACTTCTTTTCCGTTGATTTCAAATTTTGTCAGCGGACTCGATTTACCCACACCATTGGTGTTATCCGAAACATTTGCCGCTTTGGCTCTGACTATTCCCTGAATTTCCGGTGAAATTTCGCCTCTGGCGCCGCCATCGAAAATGATAGGATTGTAGATCTTCACATAATGGATATTCTTACCGCTCATGGATACAGGTGTGCCCTTTTCATCCACTGCCCAAGCCAGGTCCATACCGTCGCCGTTGCAGTCTACATAGTGGTTTTGGGCATATGGATTGCTGGCTGTATTTCCCATTGAGACATTCTGCAGATGCGCATCGCCATATCCGTAATAAGGTGTGAAATACCAGTTACAAAGTGTTCCCGTAAAGCTTACGGAATTTGCACCGTATGTGCTGTTGGCGCTTACACCGACATTATATTTGTCATATATAGCAGGATTTGGATAGTAAGGCTGCTTGTGGTAGCTGTTCTTCAATACCAGACCGTTGCTGCCGTCCTGTGCCCTCCAAGGCACGTCTTCCGCCTGCTTAAACTGCGTATCATTGTTTGTATATGTTACCTTGATATTATGCTTGGCTGCGCCGTCGTAGTAGCTGCTGCCTGCCAGTTCGTACCATGTTTTTCCGTCATCGGACACCATTACGGATGCCGGTTCGGATGCCCCCGCGGAGGAAGAACCATCGGAATTTGCAAATACGTTTCCGAATACGATAAAGTCCACGCCGTAAGGGTTTCTGTTGTCGTCTGTCAAAGGCTCATCAAAATAGTAGACGATACTGCCACCGAACGAGCCCAGGGTAACCATACCGCTGGAGCTGATGCCACCGAGCGTTCTCAAAGGATTGTTGTACGAATCCAGATTTACAAACTGTCCCGGTGCAGGCAGATAAGAAACTACGCTGTCTGCGCCTTCTGGTCCTATTCTTCTGAATCCTGTTACATAAACCTGCGAATCCGTCCATTCCTCGCAATCAATAGTGTAAGTGGTGCTGATGGTGGTGTCAGGGAAAAATTTGTCGGATCCGTTTGTCGGAATGGTTATAGGCTGTTCAGGGTCATATGTGCCCGCCACATCGGTGACCGAGATTTTGCTTCCTTCTGCCGTATAAACCTTCAATTTGAACGTATCTGCGTCTTTCGGGAAGTTCATGGAAGCAACCCATCCGAGTGCAGGCTCAAAACTTGCCCCGCCTTCGATTTCCAGCTTTTTGATGGAAAGTTCCTTTTTCTTGTGCACCAAGATATTATATTCGTAAGTGTGGTCGTCGCTTCCCACTACTTCTATTTTGATATTGTTGTTGCCTTCTGCCAGCGGGATGGCTGCGGAATTTGCCTTGTTTGCAACGGTTTCACCGTTTATCTTGATTGACTTGGCGCTTGCTGCCGCAGTCGGCTTCAGCGTAACACTTTCAGCCAGGTAATTGACTGTGTATACATAGCGATTTTCGATACCGCCGCTGTTTACCGCAGGTGTCAGGGTCTCCTCCGCAGGTGTTACTCTGTTATTCTTTGCAGCGTTTGAAGTCATGCCGTCTTTGTATGTCGTGGTAAGAGTCAATCCTTCCATCGGGAAAGTCTCATAGCCTCTTGTAACGTGAATCACATAATCTTTTGTCTTTACAGCCTGACTGCTGCCTGCAGGAGCTGTGACCGTGATCGTGATGTCAGTGGTGATTGCTTCCGCCTCACCCGGTTTGAGATAGCATCTCAAAGTGGCACCGGGATTGACTGTCTTTTTTGTAAATGTGCCTTTCTTGGCATTGGTCGCAGTGGTGTGGTAATTCACGCTGACCGTAGCGCCCGCAACAGCCGCTTCAGGCTGAATTGTAATGCTGTCCACAGCACCCACTGTCATGCTGTATTCAGTTGTATCAGGGTCAAATGCTGCCATCGGGGTCTTGATATTTACAGAGCCCGGAACAGGATCCGTAACGATCAGATCTGACAGCTTGGTATCATCTTCGGAGGACTGCGTCAGTGTAACAGCCACTTCCGGCATATTTCCGTTGACTGCTACGCTGCCCTTCTTGGTAACGTATCCTTCTCTTTCAACAACATAGTCGAAACTCTGATTTCCGTCTGTAACGCTTTTGTGCAGAATGGCTGTTTTCAGGCCTTCTTCGGAACCTGCTGTGATGTATTTTTCGGCTACAGGAGCCTTGTATACACTGTCTGTGATAGTGATTGTCGCATCCGCAGGACTCAGGCGGAAAGGCACTTCACAGCCTGCAAAAGCCGGAATCGTCACCGGAATATCTATGGTAGTGGTGATATCGGTGTCTGTATTGCTTGTTACCTTTGCCGTAATGGTGTAAGGTGCATCTTCTTCACCAACATTCGGTCTTGTGATTGTAGTCTTACCGCCTGCCAGTTTCAGGCAGCCCGGATCGTCACCTTCGCCGTCATATCTGATCGAATATTCTACAGTAACTCCTTTGTCGTCCGGATTGTTCTTGTCTTTGGCATTAAATACCGCAGGAGCAGCCTTGAGGGAAGTGGTGCTGCCGGAAGTCTGCCCCAAAGGATTTACCACATAATCCGCAGATTTGTTGGCTGCTTTGATATAATCCCATGAGATGACAGAAGCTTCCATATCCACCTTTTCCTGTTCGCTCACGGAAAGCGGTGCCACATGGAAATATACATTTCCAATCTGATCCACAGCCTGACCTTTGAAAGCTATATCGAGCTTCTGAACACTTGGATTCAGAGCCGGATTTTCGTGAGTCTGAGTAAGATTGCCATAGCTGTCCATGACAGTTTCCATGAGTGGAGTGCCCGATCCCACGGTACCCGGCATTGCGCCCCATTTACCGCTCACTTCGATGTCATTTTCGCTGATTTCCATATCCGGATCTGCGGCTTTCAGCACTTTCACGCATTCAGCCTTTACGAACGCCTGCGCATTGGTGAATTCACCTTCACCTGTTCCGAACGGAATTTCAAGGGCCGTCCCAGTGGCTTTATGCGCATTGAAATAATCGTACAGCAGCTCTGCAGGAGTCTTCTCGTCCGCAAATGCTGCGCCCGCTCCGAAATGCAGCGGGTCTGCCGTCCCACATCCCAGCACCATGGCTACCGCCATCAGGATGCAGATACACTTTTTGAGTGAGGTAAGATACCTCTTCATAAAATCACCCTCCTTTATTTTCGCAGCCAATCACATTCAGAGATATCTCGAGCATCAATTCAAACTTTTTTAGAATGTGCCATCGGCTGTTTTTGACTTTTTAGAATATCCGTATGCACTCCAACAGTCTTTGATTTAGGGAAAAAAGCGCACAAAAATACTGCAACACAAAAGTGCTGCAGCCGATTTTCTGTAGCTGTTTTGACTGCCTCCCGGTACACCGCCGGTTGCATTCAAAGTTCTTCCGTGCAGGTCTCCTGGCTTTCGGTTCATTGCAAGACCGGCCTTCCCACGTCCAAAACGCAGTGGCATTCCGACTTGCTCCCCTTTCACAGTGGCGGGACCGCGTAGGCTTTCACCTCTCTTCCCTCTTAGCCGCTTTCGCGGAACACGGATTTCCGTATAAATATTCGAAACAAATAAATAGTACCATCAAATTTATTGAGATTCAAGGCATTTGCCCTATTTGGAAACATTCAGAAAAGTTGCTGAATATAAAGCAATGCGTCGATTTTTTCTTGACTTCACGGTCATGAAGATTTATCATTTAAATAGTTAAAATCGCGATGGCGGTTTGCGTTTGGGTTTAGATTGTCGCTCTAATTATTAGAGCGACAATCTTTATTTTTGAAGCATCACTACCAGCATCGCAAGTTGTAATACCAGCGAGAGTGCCTCATAAATAGACAACCTCATCTATCTCCTCTCCCGAATACCCATAAAGGCTCACACATAGGCATCACCCCTTTGAATATTCGAAAATTCGATTGCAAACCGCCACCGCGGTTCTTTCATAGAGTATCACGATTGTAAAATATTGTCAAGATATATATAGTAAAAATGTATGTTTTTTACAGCGCAGGGCGGCAATTTGAGCAAGAACGCATACCACCTCAGACATAAATTTGCAAGTGTGCATCCTATATGGAAGAAAAAAGCATCCCAAACCGATGAAATCTCGGATTAGGATGCTTTTTCTTTTATCTTTGCGCCTCACAGGCGCGCCCTATTGCTTTGCTGCGGCCGCTATTTAGCCACGTCTTCGCAGTAGCGCATGATGATCGTAGCGATTTCAGCTCTTGTGGCATTGTCGCCAGGGTTCAGTGTAGTGGCTGTCTTGCCTGAGATCAGGCCGCATCCTACGGCCCACTGCATTGCGTCAAGTGCCCAGCCGCCTACCTTGCCTGCATCTGCAAACTTGCTGATGTCTGCCTTCCTGCTCACATCTGCGCCCTTCTTCTTGGCGTATCTGTAGATGATGGTTACCAGCTGCTCGCGGGTCACAGGGTCGTTCGGTCCGAAGAGATTGTGGCCGTATCCGTCCATGATGCCGTTTGCTGTTGCCCAGTTTACAGCCTTGGCATACCACTTGGCTGCATCCACGTCTGTGTAGAGAGCTGCCATGGCACCTGCCACGTCGCCCTTTTCGATGTTGAAGAATACCTGTGCCATCATGGCTCTGGAAGTATTGTCGAACGGTGCGAATGTGTCGGTGCTGTAGCCGCTCATGTAGCCCTTGCCGACTACATATTCAATGCCGTCGCTGTACCACTGACCTGTCTTCACATCCTTGAAGCCTGCCACGTTGCCGGTAGTTGTCGGCTGCTCAGGTACAGGTGTTGGAACAGGTTCCTCTGCAGGAGGCGTTACCGGCTCGGCAGTGCCGCCTGTAGTGTTGCTCTTCTTGCCGCCCTTCTTGGTGGCTGTGAATGTGATTGTATCGTCACCGTTGTCAGTTGCTGTCACATTAAAGCCTGAGCCTGCAGTAATGTCAACATTTGCTCCGGTGTGCGCCGTCTTATCCACTGTGATAGTCTTGGCCTGGTTCAGTGTGCCGGAAACATCCTGGTTCTGCTCAAGCACTATAATATCGCCGTCCTCTGCATCATCCAGAGCGCTCTGGAAATCCGTGTAGAATCTGTCAGCACCGCCCACGTTGATATGAACGATGGACTCGCTGGTCTTGGCGAGTGTGAACGGGCTGAAACCATTCGGGTTGACGAATTCTACGAAATAGTCTGCGGTGTTGTAGAAAAGCTTTGCAGGATACTGGTAATTCTTATTATCGTGGGTATGACGAACATAAACGTTAAATGCGTTCACATATGTATTGCTTGTGCTTGCCCCCATTGCTTCCGCAAAGGCTGTCGGCACTTCAAACCGTACAGTCACAGGCGTACCTTTGGTATTCAGCGTGCCGGAACCGATCTGAGTGGCTTTACCGTCCTGATTTGTCAGGCTGGTCTGAACTTCTGCCGCATTTGTCACATCACTTGCTGTCTCATAACTTGTATACCTTGCCTCGATATTCAGAGTCAGCGTGGTGTCACTGCCGGAAACGACATAGGTTTCGGTTTCAACAGTAAGAGAAGGTACGATAACGATATTTTTGTTGCTGTCTGTCACGCTCTGTGATGAATTGACGATTTTCTTTACCTGCTCCAGAGCAGTTGCTTCAAGATTTGCCTGAGTGCTGGTTGCGACGGCCTCAGCTGCAGCTGCGTCAGTGCCGGTAACAGAAGTGGAACCCATAGTATCGCCCTGGTCAATCTTCACGTCAGCTGCCGTATTTGGCTTGTCTGCCAACTGATAATGATATTCTTCACTGTCTACATATACAATGCACTTATCATCCGGGACGATTTCAACATTCGGATTCGGGTCGGTGCCATTGGCTGCCTTGGTCGGGTCAACCTTGAAATATCCGCCAATGATATAAATTGTTTCGTCAGTGGCTACAGGGCTCTCGTCAAAATATCCGTCCATGATGCTCACCGCGCAGATGTCTGACGGATTC
>CAMPBN010000042.1 GCA_946638265.1 uncultured Bacillota bacterium | reverse complement strand
GTTTCCTGGGTCATAGATACCTATGATGTCGCCGGCAAAAGCCTCATCCACATTTTCACGCTCGTTGGCCATCATCATGATGGATTGGGCAATCTTCACTTCTTTACCTGTTCTTGAGAGCATGCATGTCATGCCACGTGTGAAAGTGCCCGAACAGATTCTGAAAAATGCCAGCCTGTCCCGGTGAGCCGGATTCATGTTGGCCTGAATCTTGAAGATAAATCCGGAGAAGAAATCCTCTTCCGGACGGATCTCGCCGTCTGTGGTCTTTCTTGGTCCCGGCGCCGGGGACATTTCAAGGAAATGTCCGAGGAACGGAGTTACTCCGAAATCCGCCAGGGCAGAACCGAAAAATACAGGCGAAAGCTTGCCTTGTGCCACCAGCTCCATGTCCAGCGGATTTCCGGCGCCGTCCAGCAGCTCGATTTCGTCCCTCAGTTCCTGCAATGTGGCAGGCGAAAGGAATTCTTCAAGTTCCGGTCCGAAAACGCCCTTGTCAGAAAGCTGCACCACCTTGTCCTGCTTGTAGAGGTAGACGGTACCCTTCAGTCTGTCATAGATGCCGTGAAAATTCAAACCGCTGCCGATAGGCCATGTTACAGCCGTGCTCGGCAGTCCCAGCACATCCTCAAGTTCCTGCATCAGGTCCAGCGGATTGCGTGCTTCGCGGTCAAATTTGTTCATGAATGTAAAGATAGGAATCCCCCGCATCGAGCAAACCTTGAAAAGCTTTTTGGTCTGAGCCTCGATACCCTTGGCTCCGTCGATAACCATCACTGCGCTGTCCACGGAAGTGAGGATTCTGTATGTATCTTCACCAAAATCGTTGTGGCCAGGTGTGTCCATGATGGATATCACCTTGCCGTCATATTCAAAATGCATTACCGAAGACGTTACGGAAATACCTCTCTGCTTTTCGATTTCCATCCAGTCGGATGTGGCAAATTTGGAATTTCTTCTCGCCTTTACGGTACCTGCTTCCCTGATGGCGCCTCCGTGCAGCAGCAGCTTTTCCGTGAGCGTGGTCTTACCTGCGTCCGGGTGAGATATTATACCAAATATCCTGCGCCTTTTAATCTCTTCTAATCTGTTTGCCATTTTTCCCCTCTAAAATCAGTTTTAATTAAATTTCGTGAACGAAAAGTCCGGAACCAAGCTTAGGCTCAAACCATGTGGATTTTGGCGGCATTACCTTGCCTGCGTCAGCCACCTTGAGAAGGTCTGAGATATCTACCTGGTATACGGCAAATGCCAGTTTCATATCGCTTTCCGCGCGCTTTACCAATTCTTCCATGCCGCGTATACCGCCTACAAAGTCGATGCGTTTGTCGGTACGCGGATCTTCGATGCCCAGCACCGGTCCCAGCAGATTTTCCTGCAAAACGGATACGTCCAGTGATGCAATGATATCATCCGGTATAATCCTGCTTTCTGCAGTCAATACATACCATTTGCCGGAAAGATACATGGTGAACTGATGTTTTGCCGCAGGCTTTTGGATGGATGTCCCCTTTTCTTCCACCGTAAAGCCGGCTGCCTTAACCTTTTCTATAAATTCAGCTTCGGAAAGGCCGTTCAGGTCCTTCACCACTCTGTTGTAGTCGAAAATCTTAAGGTCGCTGTCAGGGAAAATTACAGCCATGAAGAAGTTGAATTCTTCTTCTCCCGTGTAATTCGGATTTTCCTCCCTGCGCTTCAGTCCCACCTTGCACGCGGATGCCGAGCGGTGGTGTCCGTCTGCGATATAAAGGCACGGGATTTCCTTAAATCCTGCGCTGATCTCAGCCACCAGGCTGTCGTCTTCGATAACCCAGAGAGTATGGCTGATGCCGTCGGATGTCTTTACATCATATTCAGGCTCGTGTGCCTTGATATATCCTTCCATCTTGGCCTTGATGCCTGCAGTGTCGCGATATGTTAAAAACACCGGTTCGGTATTGGCGCTGCAGATGTCAAAATGGTTGATACGGTCGATTTCTTTTTCCACGCGTGTGAATTCGTGCTTTTTGATGATATTGTTCTGATATTCGTCTACGGAAACGCAGCCTACGATGCCTGTCTGAGCTCTTCCGTCCATAATCTGGCGGTAGATATAAAGCTTTGCTCTGTCTTCTCTCAGGAATACACCTTTTTTGATGTTTTCTTCGATATTGGACTTTGCTTTTTCGTAAACGCTTCTGTCATACGGATCCGGCTGATCCGGCAGATCTATCTCAGAGCGGCAGATATGAAGGAAACTGTAAGGATTTCCTTGCGCCATCTGCGCTGCTTCTTCTCTGTTCATAACGTCATAAGGCAGTGAAACCACCTTGTCCGCATATTTTTTATCAGGTCTTACGGCCTTAAACGGTCTGACAATAGCCATGTTTTTTAACCTCCTCTATAACTATACCTGTTACTTCTTCTATCGAAAGGCTGGTAGTGTCGATCTCGCGGGCATCTTCCGCTTTTTTGAGCGGCGTGATCTTTCTGGTAGTGTCCTGAAGATCCCGCTGTTTTATATCCGCCAGCACTTCTTCCAATGTTGTTTTTTCACCTTTTTCAATGAGCTCCTTCAGTCTGCGGGCAGCCCTCTCTTCCGGAGTGGCCACCAGAAAGAATTTGAATGGTGCCTTTGGAAAAACCACGGTACCGATATCTCTTCCGTCCATGATCACGGACTTGCTTTCGCCCATTTTCTGCTGCAGAGCCACAAGCTTTTTTCTCACCGGCCCAAGAGCCGAGCATTTGCTGGCCAGCATGGAAATTTCAGGTGTTCTGATAATATCATTCACCTTCACCCCGTCCAGCAGTGTATCGCCTTTGGAAAAGTCGATGTCCGTCTCATCCAGCAGCTTTTCCAAAGCCGCCTCGTCATACATATCTATGCCTGAATTCTTGATTTTGCACGCAAAAGCGCGATACATTGCTCCTGTATCGATATAGTCTATGCAAAGACGCTCCGCCACAGCCTTGGCTATAGTGCTCTTGCCCGAGCCTGCGGGACCGTCTATCGCAATCTGAAATATTTTTTCTGTCATCAATTGCCTCCGCCTTTTTTATTTCCCAGCAGCTTTTCGATTTCAGCCACGAAGGTATTAACATCGGTGAACTGTCTGTAAACGGACGCAAAGCGCACATAGGCCACCTCGTCCACTTTTTTCAGCTGTTCCATGATCAGCTCGCCGATAAAGGAAGACTGCACTTCTTTTTCCATCATGTTGTTCAGGCCGCGCTCGATTTCGCCTACCATTCTTTCAATCTCAGCCATTGGTACCGGGCGTTTCTGGCATGCTTTCATGATGCCGTTCAATACCTTGTTTCTGTCAAAGGCTTCTCTGGTGCCGTCCTTCTTCACCACCATGAGCACGATTTCTTCAATCTTTTCGTAGGTGGTAAAACGTTTGCCGCAGACATCACATTCTCTGCGCCTTCTGATGGCATGCCCTTCCTCGGTATGCCTTGAGTCGATTACTTTTGTGTCGGCATTTTCACAATATGGACATTTCATAGTTTCTTCTCCTCTTATTTATCCATTACACAAGACTACCCGAATATTATACTACATCTTGTGTCCGGAGAAAACCCAAACATATAAATTTGTAAGTTAAATCGGGGCATAAAAAGACAAGGGCTTCGTAGCCCTTGCCTCTTTAGAAGGTAATATAAAGTTGGGTAATTGCAAAACAAACAAAATTCTCTCACAACACTTTCAATAGTATGTAAAACATATTATTGTTTTTCATCAATATATGTCTGAATTGCTTTTCTCACGCGCTCATAGTCGGATGTAACATTTGCAAGCAACGCCTCGAAGTCTGCGCCGGGATCGCCTGTGCCGGGCCTGAGGACCTCGGTAATCTCTTCCGCCGAAAGAAAAAGTTTGGTAAAACTGAAATTCTGAGCGATTCCTTTGAGTGTGTGCGCCGCCCTGAACGCCCCTTCTGCGTCATTCGAAGCAAGACACTCGCAAAGCCGGTCATAACTGTCATCATCAAGGAATCTGACTATGAATTTTTCAATTCTGCCTTCCGTTCGGAGCCTGGAAAAAACATCCTCGTAATCTCCGCCAAACCTTTCGTAGCACTCTTTTAATGTCATCCTTTCTATCTCCTTGCGAGCCTATACTACAACAGCTACCGCATTAAAACCGCAACACTACGGAAAATTTTTTAATGATATTTTCTTTCCAGATAGCCGGCGGTGTACTCGGCCCAGTCATACTGCGCCATATATTCGCCCATGTAGCTGTTGCTGCCTGATTCGTCTCCGTTCAGGTAGTCGTAATAGTCGCATTCAAAAACATCCGGTGCTATTGCCAGCATACCGCGCTGCTTGATCAGCAGACCGCTTTCACCAAGTTCCGTAAAAGCCCTTGAAAGATCCGACACCAGTGTTCTCAGCTGAGACTGAAGGGATTCGGTGTCCGGACGATCATCATAGAGCAGTGCCACGAGTTCCCTGACGGAAACCGCAGCTCCGCGTCTGTGCACCAGATATGCCAAAAGTTCTTTGGTTTTGCGATACTTAAATTTAACGGGAGTATCGTTGTAAAATGCTTCAAAATTGCCGAAGCATTGAATTCGAATCGGCTTCTTCACCATCTGCGGCGAAGTGCTCATTATGTGGGCAATTTCTTTGCGCACATTTTCTACTGTAGCCGGCTTCACCAAATAGCCTGCAGCGTGCAGGCGGAATGCATCCAGGGCATAGTCTTTGTGCCCCGTGACAAATACAATTTTGGTTGCAGACTGCATTTCTTCAATTTTTTCTGCCAGTTCCAGACCGTTCATGCCTGCCATCTCTATATCGAGAAAGGCCACTTCTGCGCTGTGGCTTGCCAGCCACTTCAAAGCATCGGCACCGGTCAGGAAAATTTCCACTTCGTCTATTTCGGGAGTATCCTCCAGGATTAATTTAAGATAATCAAGCGAAATGGGTTCGTCATCAACTGCAATTACTCTCATAGTGCCTCCGAAATATTACCCCAATATTTACTTTAACACATTTTTCAGAAATTTCAAGAAAAAAACAGCGGAGAGTTTTCCTCTCCGCCAAAAAATTTGTTCCTTTATTTTTTCAAATCTGCCAAAACGGCTATTTTGCTCTGTTTTCGATGATGAATTCCATCACCTTGTCCAAAAGCACGGAAGTGTAGATATTTCTGCTGCCTACATATTCCTCAAAGCTCTGGCCCATCTGCTTTTTGAAAGCGGATGCGCTCTCATAGCCCTGGTCTTCGATGAGCTTCTTCACTCTCTCGGAATATTCGTCGCCGGATACAGTGATGCCGTTTTCAGCTGCAATGGCATAGAGCACCATCTCATTCTTGCATACGGATTCAGCGTAGTTTGTGATCTGAGCGTCCAAATCTTCCTGAGTCATGTTATTGGCTGACATATAGTCCTCTTTGCTCATGCCGTAAGTCGTGAGATAAGTATCCATATAGTCTCTGTACTCTTTTTTGATCTCTTCCAATTCTTTTTCAGGGTACTTCTTTACTTCGGAAGCATCCGAAATCAGCGACCACGCCTGCTCTTCCCTTGCGTAGGAAGCATTTTCCTTGGCCTTGGCATAAAGATCGTCTCGCACGCTCTTTTCCATATCCGCAACGCTGTCATAGCCCTGAGACTTGGCAAATTCGTCGTTATATTCAGGGAGCTTCTTCACTTCCTTGGAGTTGATCGTAACGGTGAACTGACAAGGCTTACCGGAATAATCAGGGTTGACGGTGTAAGGTTCAGGGAACTTCAGATCCAGAACAACGGTGTCTCCCACAGCTGCTCCGATGAGTCCGCTTTCAAATCCTTCGATAAAACTGCCGGAACCGATTTCCAGGCTTGCGCCCTGGGCAGTGCCGCCATCAAAAGCTTTACCGTCCATTGTGCCTGCATAATCGATGTTCAGAGTATCGCCATTCTCGACTACGCCTTTCTTTACCTGCTCAGTAGTGGCTGCGGCATTTAATTTTGCCTGAATCTCGCCGTCCACTTCTTCCTGCGTGATTTCGATTTCAGGAAGCTCATCCAGTTCCAGTCCCTTATATTCGCCCAAAGTCACATACTCTGAAAGGTCGTAATTATAAGGTGCGGCAGGTTTGCTGCCACAGCCTGTCATGGATAACATGCCAAATGCCATAGTCAGGCTCAGGCCGATTGCTAATGCTTTTTTCATATTTTCTCCTTTTCAAACATTTTATCTTGCGAAAAAGCCCCGCATCCTACGGATACGGGGCCATTAAATTACTTTAATGCAGCCTTTGCCTTTTCGCAGAGAGCTGTAAATCCCTTAGGATCGAAAATAGCCATTTCGGAAAGCATCTTTCTGTTGATTTCGATGCCTGCCTTGTTCAGGCCGTTGATCAGGCGGCTGTAGGACATATCGTTTGCTCTTGCTGCAGCATTGATACGTGCGATCCACATCTGTCTGTACTGTCTCTTCTTCAGCTTGCGGCCAACGTATGCAGATCTGAGGGATCTCATTACTGCAGGGTTAGCTGCCTTAAAAATAGTGTGCTTGGAGCCGTAAAAGCCCTTTGCCAGCTTCAAAATCTTCTTATGTCTCTTGTGAGCGTTTAATCCTTTTTTAACTCTTGCCATTATCCTTACCTCCTATTTACCCATTGATCTAAGCATTCTCTTCAAGTCTGCGCTTGTGAGTACTGTAGCCTTTCTCAGGCCTCTCTTTCTCTTTGCGGACTTCTTAGTAAGAATGTGGCTCTTGTATGCCTTGTTTCTCTTAATTTTACCGGATCCGGTTAACTTCATTCTTTTGCATGCGCCTCTATGAGACTTCATCTTATTCTTTGCCATGTGAATCAATCCTCCTATGTGATTATTGTATTAACTATTTGTCAGATTTCGGAGCCACTACCATTATAAGGCTGCGCCCTTCAAACTCAGGTTTCTTTTCGATAGTGCCGACTTCGGAAATGAATTCGGAGAACTTCTGCATTACCGCAAAACCGGTATTTGCATAATCTCTTTCTCTTCCTCTGAAACGCAGGCTTACCTTGACCTTGTCCCCTTCCTTCAGGAACTTGGCCGCTGTGCCGGCTTTGACACTGATGTCATGCTCCTCGATAAAAGTGCTCAGTCTGATTTCTTTTACCTGAGTCTGCTTCTGCTTGTTTCTGGCTTCCTTTTCTTTCTTCTGAAGCTCGTAGCGATATTTTCCGTAATCCAGTATTTTGCATACCGGCGGTTTGGCGTTTGGCGAAATGTTTACCAGATCCAGATTCTTCTCTGCAGCCAGTGCCAATGCCTCTTCGAGACTCATGATACCCAGCATATTACCTTCGTTATCTATAACTCTGAGTTCTTTATCGCGAATTTCTTCGTTGATGAGTGCTTCCTTGCTAATGGTGCCACCTCCTACCTTAAAACAATTAAAAAAGCGGATATGAAAATATCCGCCTCAAAATACGCACGTCAAATGATGCATAATCAAAACTATTAACCCAAAGGCCCTTGCCAATAAGGTGAGAAGCGGATACTTCTTCTTCATACCTTGCAATCTTACCACAGTATTTCGACACATGTCAAGGGATTTTCGGGGCTTTTTTCTTTATTTTTTTCAATAAATTCTTTTCTATATGCGGTCTGTGATCTCGCCTTTTTTCAGACGCTCAAAATAATCCTTTGTTTCGCGTGCCACCACGCCGCCCAGCGCAATCAGCGCAATCAGGTTTGGAATAGCCATAAGTGCGTTGAAGCTGTCTGCCACGTTCCAGATAGCATCCAGCGCCATGAAAGGTCCGATGGCAAGCGTAATGATATAAAGGCATCTGTATGCCATGATCAGCTTGCTCTGCTTGCCGCCCACCAAAAATTCCAGGGCTCTTTCACTGTAATAGTCCCATCCCAGGATAGTGGTGAATGCAAAAAATGTCAGGCATACCATCAGGAGAAAAGCTCCGACACTGTAATCCCACGGAAGTCCTTCTCCGATGGCATTGGCAGTTACGGCAGCACCCTTCAGACCCGTTGTATGAGAACCTGTGACGATAATGGCCAGACCTGTCATATTGCAGATTATAACCGTATCGATAAATACTCCCATGGCGTTGAGCAGTCCCTGGCGCACAGGTTCCTTGGCCTGAGCCGCTGCTACTGCAATCGGCGCGGAACCGAGACCTGCCTCGTTGGAAAAGCATCCTCTGGCCACGCCTTTTTGCATGGCTACGATTATAGCTCCCGCTGCTCCGCCCGCTGCCGCGTCCATTCCAAAAGCTCCGCGGAAGATTGCCGTGAAAGCTGCCGGAATCTCAGAAGCATTGTTCACCAGAACGAAAATCATTACGATGATATAAAGAGCCGCCATGAAAGGCACCACCATGCTGGAAAATGCAGCAATACGCCTGATTCCGCCGATGATAACCAAAGCTGCGCAAAATGCCACCGCCAAAGCTGCAATCACTGTGGTCCAGGTGTATCCCGCAAAGGCTATGTGTGTGCTCTCGGGGTCGAAAAATGCATTTGCTGCCGAAACTATGGAGTTGGCCTGCG
>CAMPBN010000041.1 GCA_946638265.1 uncultured Bacillota bacterium | reverse complement strand
ATCTGCGAAAAGGCAGGCAATCCTGACAGGGTGTTTGAATATGCATCCACTTCCAAGGTGACACTGCCGGGCGCGGGAATTTCATGCTTTGCATGTTCCCTTGCCAATATGGAATATATGAAAAAGCTGCTGACAATCCAGGCTATCAGCTTTGATAAGGTAAATCAGCTGCGCCACGTGCGTTATCTGAAGGACAAGGCTCACACTTTGGAACTTATGAAAAAGCATGCAAAAGTCTTAGGACCTAAGTTCAAGGTGGTGCTGGATGCGCTTGACAGCGAAATCGCGCCGCTTGATATTGCCACATGGCAAAGACCTACGGGAGGATATTTTGTAAGCGTAAATGCCATGGAAGGCTGCGCCAAGGAGACTATCCGCCTGTGCAAGGAAGCAGGTCTTGTGATGACAGGCGCGGGCGCCACTTATCCGTACGGCAAAGACCCTAAGGACAGCAATATGCGTGTCGCTCCAAGCCTTCCGGGTACGGAAGAACTCAAAAAAGCCATGGAGATTTATTGCACCAGCCTGAAGCTGGCAGCACTGAACAGGCTTCTGGCATAACAAACAGCAAAGCTGAACATAAGCAGGTGTTTTAATGGAATTAGTTTTTATCGCAGCTCTTACGGCATCGCTGCTTCTGAATTTAATAGTGCTGGCCATACTTCTTCAGACCAAATCTGAGATCGGCAAAAATGCGCACGAAAATCAGGACAGGATGGCAAATCTGGTGATGAACAGCCAGGCCGTGCAGGAACAGAGGCTGTACAGCATGAAAGAATCTCTGGAAAAGAGCATGGAACAGCTCTACAGGGGCCTTGGCGAGATGCAGAATCTGGCACAGGGCGTGGGGGATCTGAAAAAAGTCCTTTCCAATGTGAAGACCCGGGGCATTTTCGGAGAAATCCAGCTGGGAGCCATTTTGGAAGAAGTTTTGTCACCGGAGCAATACGAAAAAGATATTGCCACAGTGCGCGGCAGCCGCGACAGAGTGGAATTTGCCATCAAACTCCCCGGTGACGGAGAAACACCTGTATATCTTCCGATAGATGCGAAATTTCCGGCAGACCTCTATGCAAGGCTTTCAGACGCCTACGAAACGGGCGACCCGGAGCAGATCAGGGAAGCTGCCAAAGAGCTTGAGCGCCGTATCAAGCAGGAAGCAAAGACCATCAGGGAAAAGTATGTCTATCCGCCGGATACCACGGATTTTGCCATAATGTTCCTGCCTGTGGAAGGACTTTATGCAGAAGTCGTAAAATTCGGCCTTGTGGAAGTTTTGCAACGGGATTACAAAGTTAATATCGCGGGGCCTACCACCATGGCGGCCCTGCTTTCCAGTCTGCAGATGGGATTTCAGACTCTGGCAGTCCAGAAGCATTCTTCCGAGGTATGGCAGGTGCTGGGCGCAGTGAAGACCGAATTTGACAATTTCGCGGATTCACTGGATAAGGCGCGTGAGCGTGTCAGCCAGGCAGGTAAAGAGCTGGACTACCTGATGGGCACCAGATCCAATGTGATAAGGCAAAAGCTGAAATCGGTGCAAAGCCTTTCACGTGAAGATGCGGACAGGATTTTCCAAAACGACAGAGAATTTTAATTTTACGCCGAAGGAGGCGCGAATGGCGATATACGCAATAGCGGATTTCCACCTTTCTTTTGATCCGCGCATCGAAAAACCCATGGATATCTACGGCAGCCGCTGGGAAAATCACGAAGCGAGGCTCAAAGAAAACTGGAATAAAAAGATAAAAGCAGAAGATACCGTCATCATCCCGGGAGATGTCTCTTGGGCGCTGAGGCCGGATGAGGTGCTGACAGACCTTGAGTGGATTCATGAAAATCTTCCGGGTCGTAAGATCTTCATAAAAGGCAACCACGACCTCTGGTGGCAGTCGGTATCCAAGCTGAACAAACTATATGACGATATGTTTTTCCTGCAAAATACCTTTGCGGAGGCAGAAGGATGGGCCGTTTGCGGCACACGAGGCTGGATATGTCCCGGAATGCAGGACTTTACGGAAGACGATGCCAAAATCTACCGGCGCGAAGCATTGAGGATGGAAATGTCTTTGAAGGCGGCAAAAGACGCAGGCTATGAGAACATCATAGGAGTTCTTCACTATCCGCCCACTGACGAAAGACATACGGCATCGGAATTCACAAAGCTGTTTGAAAAATACAAAGTGAAGTTGGTGCTTTACGGGCACCTCCACGGAAAAGACGTATGGCCGAAAGGGCTGCAAGGGGGATTTAACGGCACGGAGTACAGGCTGGTATCGCTTGACTACCTTGACGCCGAGCCTGTTTCAGTCACGGACATACTGTCGGAATTATAATAAAGCACGAGTTATATGCGCAGCAGTGTTTAATTAGGAGAGTGAAAGATGAAGAGAGTGACTTTGATCGTAACGGACAGCCTGGGAGTAGGAGAACTTCCGGACGCTGAAAAATACGGAGATAAGGGGACAGATACCCTGGGACATATTATGGAAAGATGTCCGAGACTGCAGGCGCCAAACCTGCAAAAGCTGGGCTTTTTCAATATCGAAGGCGCAGCCGGCGGAAAGTTTGCGGTGGAAAAACCTATCGGTTCATTTGCCAAATTGAAAGAGCGTTCCGTGGGTAAGGACACTATCACGGGCCACTGGGAAATTGCAGGGCTTTATACGGAAGTGCCTTTCAAGACATATCCGGAAGGCTTCCCGGCAAGCTTTATCAAAGAGTTTGAAAAAGCTATCGGCACGGAAGTTTTGGGCAATTGCACCGCTTCCGGAACGGTCATCATCGAAGAGCTCGGTCCGGAACATGAAAAGACCGGAAAGCCGATCGTCTATACATCAGCCGACAGCGTATTCCAGATTGCAGCCAATACTGCTGTCATTCCGCTGGCAAGGCTTTATGAAATTTGTGAAATCGCGCGCAAAATGCTGGTGGGCGATGTAGCCTGCGGAAGAGTCATCGCGCGGCCTTATATCATTGATGAAAAGGGTGAGAGACAGCGTACATCAGACAGAAGAGATTATGCGGTTTCACCTCCGGAAAAGACGCTTCTCGACCATGTAAAGGATGCAGGCAAGACATCTTATGCCATAGGCAAAATCAGCGACATATTTAACGGCTGCGGAGTTTCGAAGAGCGTCCATACGGAAGACAATATGGACGGCGTGGACAAAACTGTCGAGGCGCTCAAGCAGGATTTTGAAGGGTTTATCTTCACCAATCTGGTGGACTTTGACTCAAAATTCGGCCACAGGAGAGACCCTGAAGGTTATGGCAGAGCGATTGAAGAATTTGACGCCCGCCTGCCGGAAATCATGGCTGCCATGAAGGACGACGATATCCTGATGATATGCGCGGATCACGGTAACGATCCGACTCATACGGGTTGGGACCATACCAGGGAGCATATTCCGTTTGTGGCATATGGCAAAGGTATAAAAGAAGGCGTAAACCTGGGAGTTCGTGAAAGCTTTGCGGACATCGGAGCCACCATCGCGGAAATTCTCGGAGTTTCCGGGACTTCCATAGGCGAAAGCTTTGCAAAAGACATTTTGAAATAGCGGGAGGAAACGGCATGAACATGTATGACATCATCCTCAAAAAAAGAGAGGGCGGCAAGCTTTCAAAAGAGGAGATCGAATATTTTATCACAGAATATACGGACGGGGACATTCCCGACTACCAAGCCAGCGCACTTCTGATGGCCATCGTCCTCAAAGGCCTTTCGGAAGAAGAGATTTTTGACCTGACCAAAGCCATGAAAAAGTCAGGCGACACCATCGACCTTTCGGCTATAGACGGCATCAAAGTGGACAAGCATTCCACCGGCGGCGTAGGCGATTCCACCACCATGATCGTGGTGCCTCTTGCAGGTGCCTGCGGAGTCAAGGTGGCCAAGATGAGCGGAAGAGGCCTGGGATTTACGGGAGGCACCGTGGACAAGCTTGAATCCATTCCGGGATTCCACACGGCCATGCAGCCAAAAGCATTTTTCAAGCAGGTAAATGAAGTGGGCATTTCCGTAATCAGCCAGACAGCTCATGTGGCACCGGCGGATAAAAAGCTTTATGCGCTCCGTGACGTAACAGCCACAGTTGAAAGCCTGGGACTGATCTCATCGAGTATCATGAGTAAAAAGCTGGCATCGGGCAGTGACGCCATCCTGCTGGACGTAAAATGCGGCAGCGGTGCTCTTATGAAGACCAGGGAAGATGCACGACTTTTGGCGGAAACCATGTGCAAGATCGGCGCATCCGACGGAAAAAAGACCGTGGCTGCGCTTACGGATATGAGCCAGCCGCTGGGACTGGCAGTAGGGAACTCCTGCGAAGTTATCGAAGCCATTGAGACACTGAAAGGCAGAGGGCCGAAAGATCTGGAGGAATTGGCTATCCACCTGGCAGGTATCATGATATATATCGGCGGCAAAGCCAAGGATGAAAATGAAGGCATGGCAATGGCGAAAGCTGCTCTTGAAGACGGCTCAGGCCTTGAGATGTTCAGAAAGCTGGTAAAAGCACAGGGCGGAAATCCGGATATCACCGAAAACTACAAGCTTTTGCCGCAGCCTTGGTATATACTCGAAATCAAAGCAGACCGTGACGGCTATATCAGCAGGATTGACGCCATGGGTATAGGTCTTGCGTCCCAGCATGCGGGAGCAGGCAGAGCCAAGAAGGAAGACTCCATCGACCTTTCGGCAGGTATAGTCCTTGCCAAAAAAGTAGGTGACAAGGTGCAGAAGGGCGACATCATGGCCAGAGTATTCGGCAATACCGCTTCCAAGGTGGATACTGCCAAAGAACTGGCTGAGGAGAGCTTTTCCATCAGCGCGGAAAAATGCGAGCCGCCAAAGCTCATAAAAGAAATCATAGGACTTTAGGGTGAAAATATGCTGGGATACATTGTGGCGGACAAGCCGGAACTTCGAATGAAAGAATATCAGGCCTACCGCTCATACTATTGCGGTATATGCAAAAGGACGGGAGAAAGATCCGGTGCATTGCCGCGCTTTGCTCTCAGCTACGATTTTGCATTTCTGGCGCTTTTGCTTTCTTCTCTGGAAGAAGAGGAGGAGAAGGTGGAAATGCAGCATTGCATGATACATCCGATCAAAAAAATACCCATCACGCGGGACAACCGCTGGATAGACTATGCATCGGACATGATGGTGCTTTTGGTCTACTACAATTTTCTGGATGACAAAAAAGACGAGCATCGCATGAGGGGGACGGCGGGAGCGCTGATCCTCTCGGGCAATGCAAAAAAAATATCCGGTAAATATCCCGATGTGGTGGAAAAAATCCGGGAAAGCCTGGAAAATCTGGATGCTCTCGAAAAAGAAAAATCGGATTCCGCGGACCGTGCAGGAGACGCATTTGCGCAGATAATGAGCGCTGTCTTCGCTTCGGAATATGTGAAGGAAAGATTTGGCGATGCAAATGCCAGGATACTTTCGCATCTTGGAGCAAATGTGGGTAGGTGGATCTACCTGGCAGATGCTGCGGACGATATTACAGGAGATATTGCATCCGGCAGCTACAATCCGCTTATTTACAGATACGGATTTGAAAAAGGAAAAGAGACGCCCGATGAATTCAAAACACGCATCGGGGAAGAAGTAAAGGAAAACATGCTCTGCTGCCTGGCAGAAAGCATGAAAGCCCTGGAACTGCTTCCTCTCAGGCGGAATGTCGGGATTTTGAAAAATATTGTGTGCGGCGGCATGGTGAAAAAGACCGAAGAGCTGCTGTCGGAAGGAGAAAAGAAAAATGAAGGATCCATATGAAGTGCTGGGAGTCAGCAAAAATGCGTCCATGGATGAGATAAAGGAAGCTTACAAAGAGCTTATCAAAAAATATCATCCTGACAAATATCAAAACAATCCTCTGGCCGATCTGGCGCAGGAAAAAATGAAGGATATCAACGAGGCTTATGACTATTTGTGCCGCAATGCAGGAGGAAGCGGCGCCGGTTACAGCAGCGCAGGAAGCTCAGGCAGCTACAGCTCGTCAAACGGTGGCTCTTACGGCGGGGGCAGCGCTTCACGCTACAATGCAGTCAGATCATATATCGATGTCGGCAATCTGGATGCAGCTGCCACCATTTTGCGAAATGAGGCTGAAAGAGATGCGGAATGGTACTTCCTTTCGGGTATGATTGCCTACAGACGCGGATGGTACGATGAAGCAAGAAATATGGTGGGTCAGGCATCACGCATGGACCCGATGAATCTGGAATACAAGAGAAATCTGGCGGCAATGCAGGGCGGCGGATTTAACCGCAACCAGATGTATTACGGCAGCGGAGCAGGCCAGGGAGATGTGTCCGATGCATTTTGCAAGGCGCTTCAGGCCTATATCTGTCTGGATTGCCTTTGCGACTGTTTCTAATACTTTCGGGACAGGGAAAGGTGTGCTATGAGAAAAGGTAAAACCGCAAAGCTGGCTTACGGGGGGATTTTTACGGCACTTTCATTGATATTTCTTTTTCTGGCAGGTATTGTGCCAAAGATGGAAATGGTGCTGTACGGCATATCTGCGTTGATGCCGGCTCTGGCTATCATTGAAAATGCAGCTATTGAGAAAAGAGGCAGCATCCTGCCGGGCTTGATGGTCTATGTGGCTACGGTGCTTTTGGGGATTCTTATTCTGCCAAACAAGGTAGCAGTGCTGCCATATATAATCTTTTTCGGAATCTATGCCGTAGTGAAATTTTATATTGACAAATTCAACGTCAAATGGGTGCGGGGAGCATTTAAAGCTGCGTATTTTGCAGCCACATTCTGCATCGCATATTTTGCGCTGGGCGGGATTCTTCTTTCGGAATTTGAACTTCCGGATATGATGTTTCCGTTTTTGCTGGCGGGTGCGATTGTTTTCATGTTCCTGTTTGATTATATTTTTTCGCTGGCTGTCAGCATCTATTTCAGAAAGATCCATCCGCGAGCCTTCCGGAATATAGATGAACCTTTGGGGGAAAAATAAAATGAATAATGACGAATTGAAAAATATCATTTTGCTGGCGCTGGAAAACAGACAGTTGATTGGTAGCATCCTGCAGGAGACAGACCCCGGGCTGATAAAGAAAAACATCCTGGCAATTACGGAGCATGAAGTGAATGTGGTGCTGCAGCCATACATCATGTCCCTTTCACCGATGATTACATCCTACCATGTGATGTTCCAAGGCGGGAAAATTCTGGCTGATATCGGAGTCAGGGTTCCTAAAGTAGGCACCGAAATCGGGCTTTCATATGCATTTCAGGTAAGCGAGCTGAAGTTTGATGCTGCAGTGCGTATGGTAAATATGGAATATAAAGAAAGCGTGAAGACGGAAAATCCGCTGGCAAAAATGGCCATTTCGGCTCTGGGGCTCGGTGGAGGTACTCTTTTGCAAAAAGGGCTTTCGCATTTTGCAAAGGATGCGGCATATGTTACGGGAGACAGAATCTCACTCAATATCGCAGCCTTTGATTTTTCAAAAAAAGTGCCGAAGGAATTGACTCTTTCCTATGCGGGCGCAGATAACGGCATGCTGAAACTGGGATTTTTTCTTGAATAAAAGTGTCAAATGTGAAAGGAGAAAAAATGAGTAATCATATCGGAGCCAAGAAAGGCGAAATAGCAAAATCCGTCCTTCTGCCGGGAGATCCGCTGAGAGCAAAGTTCATTGCGGAAAATTTCCTGGAGGGAGCAAAATGTTATAATGAAATACGCGGAATGTACGGTTTTACCGGAACATACAAAGGCGTACCGGTATCTGTGCAGGGTACGGGCATGGGTATGCCGTCCATGGGCATATATTCCTGGGAGCTGATGAATGACTACGGCTGTGAAAATCTGGTGAGAATCGGCACTGCAGGCGGCTGCAACGAAGGCATCCATTGCCGCGACATCGTGGTGGGTCTTTCCACTTCCACGGATTCAAATTTCGAAGGGAATTTTAATCTGCCTGCAAAAGTGGCACCGACATGCTCATACGAGCTTCTTTGCAAAGTGCAGAAAGCTTCGGCAGCTACAGGTATCGGATTTAAGGCCGGCAATATCCTTTCTTCGGACGTATTTTACGATCTGAAGGAGTCGTGGAGAGATATGATGAAGATGGGCGCTTTGTGCGTTGAGATGGAAGCGGCGGCGCTTTACATGAATGCTGCGTGGTGCAAACGCAATGCAATCGCCATTATGACCGTTTCAAACGACCTTTTGACAGGGGATGAAACCACTGCGGAAGAACGCCAGACCACTTTCACCGATATGATGAAGCTGGCGCTGGAAGCCGTGACACAATAGAATTACAGGTAAAATAAGACGTTTTACGCTGCTTTGGGTTCGCAGTGCGCACCCAAAGCAGTGTTTTTTTGTTCAAAACTTGTTTTTTCCGCGCAGGCTTTGAAAAAGGGGTGTTGACAGGCGATTTTAAGGTGTTATAATCGTCTTTGGCTGTTTGGAAATGGGGGTTTCCGCGGCCTTGAATTTTGCAAAAGGAAGGGTAGTGATTAAATGAATTACGGATTTTTGATTTCGATCGCGATCATCATTATCGTGACGAAAATCCTGGGGGATGTTACAAACAAA
>CAMPBN010000040.1 GCA_946638265.1 uncultured Bacillota bacterium | reverse complement strand
TACCTGCTCTGCCACTTCCTTGAGCATATCGTCGTTGAGGCCGAATTTGTTCTCGCCTGCCAGAGCTTCACCGCTGATTTTCAGTACAATTCTTTTGTATTTAGATTCCATTTTTTGAAGTTTACCTTTCACTAATGTCGGCAGGATTTTTGCTTCCCACCGAAATACATTTTATCAAAAAAGCTTTCCTCTGTCATCTTTTTTTGACAGATAGAAAAGCTCTTTTGCAAAATCATAATTCTCTTATAACTTAATAAAACAATCTGTTCTCCGCCCTGCGGCCTGCGTACATTTCTTCCAGCTCCGTCTTGTGCAGGATATAGCCCGGATCGTCGAAATATTTGGCACCTGTAGGGCAGACTCTCAGGCAGGCGTTGCATTTGATGCATTTGCCCGTCATCACCGCCGGATCGTCAAAGCTGATGGAGCCCATGGTGCAAACCTTCGCGCATTCAAAGCAGCGTTTGCATTTGCTCATATCAGTCTTTGGCACCACCTTCAGGATATTAATCGGATTGCCGTATCTGTCCTGCGGACGGTAATAACCCGGAAGCTCCGGGTTGCCATCCACCGCGAATGTGCCTGTTGCTGCTTTCGAATCGCTGCCGTCAGATTCTGCTTTCAGCAATTTTTCAGCTGCCGCTTTTCCTAAGGTTTCAGCTTCTTTCAGGTCTTCTTCATCCGGTCTTCCTGCGCCCAAAATCTCCGAGAAAGAATGTCTGCACGAAAAAGCGCCGGCGGCTTCAGATGTGAAGCCGTTTTCCTCCAAAATCATCTTCATCTCGATCAGAGCATCGTCAAAGGCGCGGTTTCCGAATGTGACCACCTCGATGGCAAAAGCGCCTTCGCCTCGAATGTTACCCTTCACAAACGGCAAAAGCAGATTTGGAATCCTGCCCGCATTTACCGGAAATGCACAGATGAGAAGCTCATCGTTTCCGAAAGTATAAGTTTTTTCTCTGGCCTGCGGCTGCGACACATTGAAAAATTCCGTCGGAATTTCTCCCGCGCCTCCCTGCGAAAGCCCGTCTCGCACCGCCTCAGCCACTTTGCTTGCGACCTTTTTTGTCGTGCCGGTCGCACTGAAATAAAGCACATTTATCTTCTTGATCATCATATCCGTATTATAACACAAAGCTCTCGGGGGTGCGACCCCGGGAGCTTTTTCTTTGTTTTCACAAAATCGACAAAATAGTGTCATAAAAGCGACATTTTTGGGGGTATAATAATAACTGTAAATGGGGAAATCAAAAGCGTATTTCCCATCACTATCAAAAGTGTATCGTAAGGAGATGAAGACCTATGGATTACGAAAATTATTATTACTTCGATGAAATGCCACCGGAAAGTCAGAACCCTCAGAGCCCTCAAAGCTCCGAGAATCCTCAGGAACCAAAGAAAAAAGATTTTTTCGGTAAGCTTAAGAAAAATTTCAATAAAAAAGTTGCCTGCATACTGGTAGTGGCACTGCTGGCAGGCGGCATCGGCGGCGCAGGCTTTGCTGCAGCCAACCATTTTGTGGCGGGAATCCTGGGCGATAACGACATCACACTTTCCCAGACCACACCGGTCAGCACTTCTTCCGGCAGCGGCAGCGGCGATGTGGTCGCTGTAGTGGAAAATTGCATGCCATCGGTTGTTTCCATTACCAACAAAGGCGTTACGGAAGTGCGGACTTTCTTCGGCAGTTTCCAGCAGGAAAGCAAATCCAGCGGCTCAGGCGTTATCATCGGTAAAGACGATGACGAACTCCTGATCGTCACCAACTACCATGTAGTGGAAGGCAGCCGCGAGCTTACCGTAGTATTCAGCTTTGACGAAAACCAAAGCGATGTTACGGAAAGCCGCTGCGTGGAAGCTGCGATAAAGGGTTACGACTCCACCAAAGACCTGGCCGTTATCGGCGTCAGCCTGTCGGATCTGGACAAGGACACCCTGTCCAAGATCAAAGTGGCAGCTATGGGCTCATCCGACGACCTGGTGCTGGGTGAAGAAGTGATCGCCATCGGCAATGCTCTTGGCTATGGCCAGTCCGTTACCAACGGCATCATCAGCGCACTGGGCAGAGAAATGACCATATCTGACGGTACCAACACTTTCAGCGGCACATACCTGCAGACCAACGCTGCCATCAACCCCGGTAACAGCGGCGGTGCTCTCCTCAATATGAAGGGCGAACTCATCGGTATTAACTCCGCCAAAGTCACCAGCAGCAGCGTAGATGCAGTGGGATATGCCATTCCTATCAGCGACGCCGAGCCGATCATCCAAAGCATTCTGGACAAAGCACAGCGCAGCGAAGTTCCCGAAAGCCAGCGCGGCTATCTGGGCATCACGGGCGGTACAGTCACTGAAACTGCAATGTCCCAATACGGGATGCCTGCCGGTGTATATGTGAGCGATGTTACTGCAGGCACAGGTGCAGCTGCAGCGGGTCTTTCCAAAGGCTGCGTCATCACAGCCATCGACGGCACTTCCATCACATCCATGGAGGATCTGCAAAATATCCTCAAGTATTACAAGGCAGGAGAGAAGGTCTCGGTTGAGACAGCCATTGCAGGTATGAACGGCTACACCACCGAAAGCGTCGAAGTAAAGCTTTCCAATGCGAAAGCAGCCGGCATCAAATAAAATTTTGGTGAATCCGGAGGACCAAACAGACCTGATACACAAAATGACCCGAGGCGGGATGAAACCCGCTTCAGGTCATTTTTAATTTCATTATAAGCCGCAATAACGCTCCGTCAGGGCACAAAACTGTGCTCTGTCGGCTTTTCCGTGCGGATTGAGCCTTCCGTTCATGCCTTTGAGCATGCCGGATGCCAGTCCCCAGCCCATGGCTTCGCGGGCGTATTCGGATACGCTGTCTGCATCCGCATATGCGCTGAGGGCTTCTTTTGCCTGTGCTTTGGCTTCTTCCGTCACCTTACCCTGAAGCTGTGCCAATCGGTAATAACCCGTAAACATCTGCTCGCGTTCCACCGATTCGTCTCCCGCGAAAATGTTCCCGCCGATTCCGGCCATGCGGATGGCAGTGAAACGGTACTTCTCATTCTCAGCGGAGCAGCAGATGGACCGCCATTCACCAAATTTCTCTCTATATCACGAAAATGGATATTGTCCGGAATATGACCCGGCGCCAAATTTGAAGCAGGCTGCGACAGATTGCATAAATTTTCTACCCGTTCCCGCAGCTTTTCGATATCACTTTTTTCCTCGCCATCTGCAAAAACAGGCAATGCACCTGCTCCGAAATTTCCAAGTGCAAAAATTGCTGCCAAAGTCAGCGATAAAATTTTACGGTTTAGGATGTTTCTCATGATTTGAACCTTCCCTTTCTCGTTTGTTTCCTTTATCTCTCGATTTTGATTTCTTCCCGTTCCATTAAGTGCTGCAGCATATTTTTCTGAGTGAAAAGATCAAGACCCGCTATAAGCTGCGGTTCCGCACAGACTATAGCCTCCACGCCGCTCAGTTTTATTTCGCGTTTCTCAAGATATCCCACATGCTCATAGCCGAACATCTTGTAGGCATTGTAAGCATTGTAGTCAAATGTGTCCAGGTTTCTGACACGCTCGTCGTCCTCGCCGTATTTTTTGAGATATATGTCGCTGCCGGCTCCGCCATAAGTGGTGGTAGCTGCGCCGGCAGCCTCGATGGCCGCCCCGTGCTCTGAGCCTGCGGTCTCCTCGGCGGCCGATACCGCCTCCGGGCTGTCCCCGCGCCGCTCGTCACGGAACCAAATATTTTTGCAGATGAGATTTACCGCGCAGTCAAACCCTTCATCTGAGAGGTATGCTGCCATGGCATAGTGCAGCACCAAAGCCAGTGACGGAAAAGTCTCAGGTGCCCGGCACGCGATGTCCAGCCCTCCGGCTATGGCTCCGCGCTCCCGGAGCCGCCCCCACATTTTGGTCAGCCCCGCATATTCGGGCTTGAAATTGAAATCGTCAAGCTCTGCGAAAAACGCACCCGAAACTTCGGCCCGTATCAAGCCCAGCAGCCGCGGCTCCTTTCGCGCTCCGCCCTGCGGCTCGCTCCCCGGACCTGCACCCGCACTTATCTCCCATGCACCCAGCAGCACCCAGTCCCCGCTCGCCGCCATGGCCGCAAAATCCGCAGCGCTCACAGCCTCGTATTTGCCGCCCATAGCGTGAAAATCGTCATTTTGCAGCATGCCCAGCCGAGCTTTATAATTTTCTTCGTTTATCAAAAAACCTTCGTAAAATGCGGCAGCAGCTTCCGCGTCTTCAGCTCTGAGGCTGCGGATCAGCACCTGCCCTTCCGCGCATTTTGCGGTCATTTCCGTAAATTTCTCCAATTTCATTTACTTTATATTCCTTATATTCTATTTTTTGCCGCACAGCCAAACCGTGCCTGCCCCTTATTTCGCCAGACTGTTGTCACCAACGTCCTTGCCCAGATCGCAAGTGTATACCCAGCAGATCACATCTCCGTCCTTCAGCTGATATCTGGAGCAGCCGTAGTTCGGGAACCATTCGTTCACCTTGTACATCCAACCTGACAGATCGCCGCAATCAAATTCATAGAGATTGGCTATGCCCTCAATATAGGCAGAATTGTACATAGGAGTGTTTTCAAACTCCATGTGAATCTTATTCTGCTTGCATGTACGCTGAAGCACATTGAACACACTTTCTCCCTCGTAGAAAGTGACTTTCGTCGCCTTCAATATCCAGCCGTCTTCCGGCACCAGTTCCTTTTTCTCCGGCACCAGATAGTCCATATTATTTAGAATAGTGGCGCAGGATATGGAAAGCGTGCATGTATGCGCAGTCTTTGAAACCTTTGCATCCTGTGGTTCCACAGGCAGCGGCTTACCTTCAGGCACCGGATCCGTATTGTATTTGTCCTTGCCTGTCTCAGGATCGATCTTCATGCCGTTTTTTTCAGAATATGCTACGGCACCTTCGTTTACGCCTGCAGCCGCGCCCTCATTGCCTTTACCTGCTTCAGTACCTTCAGCCTGCTGATTCTCGCCCGTTTCTGCTGCATCGTCTTTTGCATCCTTGTCTGCTATGACACCTTCTTCGGTCTTTTTTGTATCATCGCCGTCCAGGCCCTTCAGCCCCGGCGCATTACCACCGTAAAAGAATGCAGCTGCCAGCACCAGCACTGCCACTATTGCGATTATAATTTTAGTTTTATTACTCATTTCATCCCTCTTTTAAGTATTTTATTCTGCCGGCCGATACGCCGCCAAAATCTCTTTTATAATACCATTTTTTACCCGTTACAGGCAAGCACCGCCCGTTTTAATTTTATGTATATATTTTACAAAAAAGTTCTTGTGTTACAGTAAATTTATGGTAGAATAACAATAGAGTCGCAGAAGACAGAGTGGCTTGCATTGATACTACATTTCCGTCTGTGAGGTGATGCCTATGGCAAAACGCTCGGGGGTTATGGGAGAGGAGATGCAGCGTGTCGGCGTACGAGAAAATGTCACTGCTCATACAGTTCTTGATGCTGTTGATCGTGATAGCTGATCGTACATAACCGAAACCCCACTCTATTGTGTCGGCACCAGAGTGGGGTTTCAACCCTCAACTTGCAAGCCGCTGTCTGCGACTCTTTCACTTAGGTTCATAATAACCTCCCTTCCCCATTCTGTCAATAGCAAAAGCGCCACTTGCCCGGAGGTTTAAAACAAAAGCCGGAAGATTGCTCTCCCGGCTTTGTGATTACTGTATTCTGCAGCGCTCGGATTAATTACCGCCCATCTGCTTTGCAACTTCCTCTGCAAAGTTCTCTTCCTTCTTCTCGATACCTTCGCCTACTTCGAAGCGAACTACCTTTGGAACGGAGAGAGCCTTGTCAACTGTGCCCAGGTACTGAGCAACAGTCTGCTTTCCGTCTTCTGCTCTTACATAAGTCTGATCCATCAGGCAGATGTCTTTGAGCTGCTTGGAAACACGACCTTCAACAAGACCTGTAAAAATCTTGTTGCCGGAGATGTTAGCCTTGTCAGCTACTGCCAGCTCAGCCAGCTTTGCCTTACCTTCTTCAGAGATGAAGTTTGGCAGATAGTTGAAGTTGAAGCCCTTGTCAGCTCTCTTTTCAGCAAGAACAGCTGTGTCTTCAGCACCCCAAACGCCTGCTGCAGCCTTGTCCAGAAGTTCGTTCAGGATTGGCTTTGGCAGAGTGAACGGATCGTTCAATGCGCTTTCAAGAGTGATATTCTTGATGCTGGCCAGTTCGTCAGCAGAAATCTCATTTCTGGATACATACTGAGGATTCATTGCAGCCACCTGCATTGCAACGTTTGTCAGAGCTTCCTTGTTTGTAGCGTTTGCTTCGCCTGTACCTACTACGATAACGCCGATTCTTCCGCCGCCGTGGATGTAGGATGTCAGGATGTCGCCGGAAACCTTGGCGATTCTTCTGATGGACATGTTCTCACCGATCTTTGCGATCTTAGCTGTAAGAACTTCTCCAACAGTGGAGCCTTCGAAAGCCATAGCCTTGAAAGCTTCGATATCATCGCTGTCTGCAGTCAGTGCCAGCTTTGCCAGACCTTCTACAAATGCAACGAATTCTTCGTTCTTTGCAGCGAAGTCTGTTTCGATGTTAACTTCAACAACAGCAGCTGTCTTTCCGTCGTCGGAAAGTGCGATTCTCACCAGACCTTCGGCAGCAGTTCTGCCTGCCTTCTTTGCAGCCTTGGCCAGACCCTTTTCCTTCAGGTATTCGATAGCCTTATCCATGTCTCCGTCAACTTCGACGAGAGCCTTTTTGCAATCCATCATGCCTGCGCCTGTTCTTTCGCGCAGCTCTTTTACCATACCGGCAGTTACGTTTGCCATATTCTTATCCTCCATTAACGCTTATCGCCCGCTAAGACCGATTAAGCTTCAGTTGTTTCCTCTACAGTTTCTTCTGCTGCAGGAGCAGTTTCGTCAAAGCTTTCGCCCTGGTTTGCTTCGATAACGGCATCAGCCATACGGCCTGCGATGAGCTTTACGGCTCTGATAGCATCGTCGTTTGCAGGGATTACATAGTCAACATCGTCAGGGTCGCAGTTTGTATCTACGATACCGATGATAGGAATTCCGAGGATTCTTGCTTCCTTAACAGCGATTCTTTCCTTCTTAGGGTCAACGATGAAGAGTGCACCCGGCATTCCCTTCATGTCCTTGATTCCGCCAAGGTACTTTTCCAGCTTGTCCATTTCCAGCTGAAGCTTTGTAACTTCCTTCTTGGACAGCTTTTCGAAAGTGCCGTCTTCCTGCATAGCCTTGATCTCGTTGAGTCTCTGAATTCTGGTAGCGATAGTCTTGTGGTTTGTCATCATACCGCCCAGCCATCTCTCGGATACGAAATACTGACCGCATCTCTTTGCTTCGTCTTCTACAGCCTGCTGTGCCTGCTTCTTGGTACCTACGAAGAGGATTGGGCGGCCTGTTGCTGCCACTTCCTTCATGAATTCGTAAGCTTCATCGATCTTCTTTACAGTCTTCTGCAGGTCGATGATGTAGATTCCGTTTCTTTCTGTGAAGATGTAAGGAGCCATCTTAGGGTTCCATCTTCTTGTCTGATGTCCAAAGTGAACACCTGCTTCGAGTAATTGTTTCATTGAAATTACTGCCATTTTTTAACCTCCGGTTTTTTCTTGCACCGTTTCTCCGCTGAAACCAACCTTTTTCAAGGCACCGGGCTTCAGGGCCCATGCGGTGTGCAGATTTAAAATATAAATTTGACCTGCCTAGCGCAAGCCAAAATAAATAATACTACAAAAGCCCCCTGATTGCAAGGGGAATTTTGCAGTATTTGATAAAATATTGTGCCCTCGATGATTTGGTTTTTCAAACAATAACGGACAAAATTTCTAATCGAAATACCCATGCTGAATGCCGGACTGGGATCCGGTTCTTATCGCCCTTCCAGAATAAATCTGGCAAAGCTTTGCTTGAGACCGACATAAGTCTTCTTTGTAAAATAAATCTTTGTGCCGTCGTCAAAGGTGACTTCGGCATCCGAAGTGACGCTTACCACATTGGAAAGATTGATGTAATACTTCCCCTGTCTGTAAAAGGCTTCATCCATAAAACGCTCAAAAAAAGTGATTTTCTCTCCCATTCGATAGTCTCCTCCACCCTTCATGACAATTCGGGTTCTTCTGCCTTCGCCAAGGAAATAGTTTATATCGCAAAGCGGTAATCTTGCCACCACTGACTGCGTAAGCAAAGGGCAAATGCCGCCTGGTTTTCGTGTTCCGGTTTTCTCGGTCGAAATTTCATTTTCCTTTGCTGTTTCTAACGTGAAAGTCGAATTGAAATTATTCTCCATGATGCTTTGTAGTACACCGGAGGCACAATATTATACACTCATTATTGGATGCCGGACCGATAGCTTCTTCATAATACCTGATTTTATTATCTAAGCCCCTGCTTTATGGCAACAGGACACGCAATCTGCACGAAATTGCATGTTTTTATAAGGTTTAGACATTCTCCGCAAATATGATCTCCGCCATATTTTACAAGTTTCATTCCGCTTCCGCAAATTTTGCACTGATGTTCCATAATTGCATCCTTTCATTACCATTATTATACTCGTTATACAATACTCAAAACTTATTTTTC
>CAMPBN010000039.1 GCA_946638265.1 uncultured Bacillota bacterium | reverse complement strand
CCTGCCACAACCGGCGGAAAAAAGCGTTCTCATAAATCCGATAAAAATGTAGGAGATTATCCTCCCGGAAATCCTGTAACTAATCCCACATATGGCAAAACATACCTTATACAGGAAGTTTCAACGGGAAAATTTCTGACCTGTGATGAATTGGGCATCGATCAGGCTCCTTCTTACCAGACTGCAGCCAATGCATCCAAATGGCTTTTTCAGGATGCGGGTGAGAATCAATTTCTTATTCGAGACCTCCGCGCATGGAAGGTTCTCAGGATGGTAAACGGTTCGGCTATTTTGAGTGAACCGGAAGGAAATCCTGAAGAAATATTTACTTTTGAAGAAACAGCCGATGGATTGGTTTTAAAAAACAACAATGGTATTTTGCTGGCATACCTTGATTATGACCATTGGAATCTTTATGAGGTAAACGCAGGCACCGCTCTCGACTTTTCCTCAAACGGAGAGCAGACGCTGGGAATCAGAACTTTTAATATTACAAACGGAAATGTTGATGAAACTTCAGAATACTACAATATTGCTCCCGTAGAACAGCCGGACGGGGGCTACACTTTGAGCTACAGTGATAATGATAATTACAGCATCGGCCTCAAGGTCATACGCGTCAACAACGCTTTAGCCAATCTGGGCTATCTGAGCTCAAACTTCAATGGCGACTGCGAATATAAAGGTGAAACTGCCGCCGCTGTTTCACAATTTCAGACAGACTATGGAATTTATGTCACAGGCGAAGTCGATCTTCAGACCTGGATGGCGCTCGGCTACGACGCAAACTCCTGGGAAAATCTCGGAGCATATATCGCGGACTTCAAAGTGCCTGCTTATGGAAGCAGCAGAGCCTCATACATCGCTGCCATGCTGGATACAGCAGCAGAGTATGCCCAAGCCGGAACAACCTATGCAAAAGGAGCCGCCGGGGAACCGGGCTCTTTTATCAGCGATGCCGGTCTTGTGTTGCAATGCCTGTATTCTGCCGGGATTTCGCCTAGGCTGAGCATCATCGACCATGCACGCCTTGAGCATGAAAATTTGGCCGCTGACCTGGCAAATGACACGCAGCTCGGAGAAGAAGTAACATCAGCCGAGCCGGGCGATCTGATATTCTATGGCAGCGCCGTTGCAGACCATGTTGCTGTCTATGCCGGAAACGGAATGATTTATGACTCCTGGCCGGGCAGTGGGGTTACCAAAAGAAATATGTATTCCGGCGGCAATATCTTGAAGATTGTCAGAGTATTTTAAAATACCGTTCTAACTCATTCTGCCGCCATAGGCTTCGCAGAGTACGCGGATCAGATTGGTAATATCAATAGGCTTGGTCAGGTGGGCATTCATGCCTGCCTCAAGAGATTTCTTCCTGTCCTCTTCAAAGGCATTGGCTGTCATAGCCACGATAGGAATCTCGGCCAGGCCTTTGTTTTTTAGCTTTCTGATGGCATGCGTAGCCTCATATCCGTCCATGACAGGCATCTGCACGTCCATGAGCACCAGGTTGTAATACCCCGGTTCTGCTCTCTTCACCTTTTCCAGAGCCTGCGCACCGTCGCAAGCCTCATCCACCTCAATCTTAAAATCTTCCAGAATATCACGTGCAATTTCACGATTGAGAAGGTTGTCCTCCACCAAAAGGATGCGCATGCCTTCCAGCATCTTTGCCGTGCAGACCGTATCTGCGCTCTTGTCTTTTACATCGGACGGATCTGCCACTTCGAACACAATTTTGATAGTGACCGTAGTGCCTTCACCCGGCTTGCTCTTGATATCTATCTTTCCGTCTGTGATATCCAAAAGTTTTTTCACGATGGCCATCCCCAGGCCTGTTCCCTGAATTCCGCTGTCGGTGGAAGTCTTCTCGCGCGAAAACTGCTCGAATATGTGCTTCACAAATTCCTCGCTCATACCCACCCCTGTATCGCGGATGGTGAATATGTATGTATCCTTTTTTCCGTTCCCGGAAGTCTGCCGCTTTGCTCCAAAATAGATACTGCCGCCAAAAGGCGTGTATTTTACGGAGTTCGACATTATATTGGTGATAACCTGCTTGAACCGCAGCGGATCGTGCCAAACCGGAGGATGCTCTCCCACATCTAGGTCCGTTACCAATGCCACACCCTTTTCGCGTGCCATCGGCCGGAACATCTCGGCCACTTCATCCGCAGCCGCTATCAGATCTCCCGCCTCGTTTTGAATTTCCATCTTATTCGACTCGATGCGGGCCATATCCAGCACGTCGTTAATTAAGCGCAGCAAAAACTGCCCGGAAGACTGAACCTTTTCGATACAGTCCTTCAGTACTTCGGGATTGTCCAGATTTTTGTAAGCCTTGTCGGAAAATCCGATTATAGCGTTCATAGGCGTACGGATATCGTGCGACATATTGAACAGAAAACGGCTCTTGGCTTCGTTGGCTGCCTCGGCCTTGATGCGTGCCTCTTCCTGCTCTTTCTGGCGCTCCTGGTCGCTGCTGATCTCGGCATCACGATTGTGCATACCCATAACAAAGCCTTTGATATGGCCGTCATCCGGGTCTCTGTCCGGCACAAATTTCATTTGGTAATTGCCAATTTTCCCTCCTATCACCACGCGAAAATCCACATAACAAGTCAGGCCTTTTTCCAATGAATCAAGCACCCTCGTTCTCGCTGTCTCCTCATTGAATCTGGCCTTGTCGTCCGGATGGATAAGTTCGTCCTCGAGCAGCTGCAGTCTGTCGTGGAAATTGTTGGTCTTGAGAATGGCCGGCACCGCGGAAGTGATGGCATAGCTGTTTCTGTAAGGCATAGCCGGGTCCGTCAGATTGCTTGGCGTCACAGTCACGTATTCTATATGCTCGTAGTTGTCGGTCAGCGCCGCCACTACCGCCAGGTTTTCCGAAAGCTGCTTGCGGTAGCTGATATTCTCACTGCTGAAATGGTCGATTTCTTTGTAGGAAATCAAGGCCCTGACCGGTATGTTGCCTTCTCTCTCCAGCACTTTGATGTTGGCACGGATCCAGATGTTATTGTCATAAGGAATGCGATAAGTCAGCTCGCGCACATCATCTATGGCGAGGAAGTTTTTCATGTTTTTTATATTCCGGATATTTTCAAAAGACCCCGGGATATCCTCATCCGTCGCAATACCGATTTTGGCAATAAGCTCGTCATAAGTCAGGTGGCTGTAAAGCTCCGCAAATTCGTTTTGAGGAACTTTGAGAGGGAACATTTTTCCGGTCTTCATATCCAGAATAATGATGGCACTGTATTCCGAAAGGAGGTTGCTCTCAGCTTCCTCTTTCAAAAGCTCGTCATGCTTGTCGGCAAATGCAATGGCAAACTCATTGCAAGGTTCATCCGTCCCCATTCGTGAAACAGTAGCACTGATATTGCGATATTCGCCGTTGACACAGGCTTTGAAGAGCACCGAGAGGCTGATGGTATCCTTCAGCGCCTTGCGTATATTGTCCGGCTTGAAAAATTTCAAAAGCCGTTCCTTGTCTTCTTCTGCCACATTATATTCAATGAGTTTGCAGATATTTTCTTCGTAAGGAATGTTTTCATCTATGCTGCCTCTGAAAAGCTTTTCGAATATTTCGGCTGCACCGGCTGCCGCCACATGCTCTTTTAGGTTTCCAAGGCGATCGTGATTTGTCAGAAGCGTCATCCTGTTGCTCTTGAGATTTACAAAAAGCACATAATTGAACTCCGAAAGGATCACGCTGAAAAGTTCACGGGTGTGCTGTCTTTCCTGAAGCGTTCGAATACTCCTGTCTATGTCAGTGGACGTGATGAGTGCAAAGTTTTCATTCTCCCCACGCAAAATCTGGACGGAATGGTGCTTCACCACGCCGTCTATGGATGTTCGGTGTGTAAAACTGTATTTTTCCTCGGTCGCAAGGCGTTTTTTTATGGTCCCAAGGTCCATCATCTCCATGAAAAGATCTCTGTCGGACTCATCCACATACTTCTTTGCAAAGGACCTGAAATTTTTGCTGTAGCTTTTCTCAGGGTTGCTGAGATCGCCAAGATACTTTTCCTGGCGGATAATATCCACCGTATCATTTTCAATATCCAGATAATGGACAAGCTCCATCGTGTCCAATATATAGTTCAGCGCAGAGTCTATTCTTGATAGTTGATTTGTAGGAAGTTTCGTCGATTCTGTCTGATAATCGTCTATTTTTAGTTTACTGCTTTTTACACTTTCAGTCATATTTTTCTCCATCCAGATAAACTTTGATTTTTCAACGTATTTGCAATGGGTGCCTTTTTCCTGCCCGGCGACCCACAGATTATTATACACTATTTTACCTCTTTAGTGTAAGAAAACAGAGACATAAATGCACAAATTAAATGCAAAAAGCAAGGGGACAAATGGCATAAATAATATTGTGCGGAAACGGTTTCAAAGCAACAGGGCTTTGTGTTATAATAACTCGTAGTATTTTCAAAATCCGGAGGTTAATATGAGCAAGAAATTTCGAAGCAACTGCATGCTTTTCCTGACTGCCCTTATCTGGGGCTCGGCTTTCGTGGCCCAAAGTGTGGGAATGGACTATCTCGGGCCGTTCTCTTTCAACGGCATCCGCTGTCTGATTGCAGCCGTGCTTCTCATTCCGGTGGCTTACATTTTCGTAACCAAAGAAAAGAAAGCCGCTATGGCAGAACCGGGCTATCACGAGCCTACCGCCGAAGAAAAAGCCGCCAAGCTGAAAATCACCGTCATTGGCGGTATTTGCTGCGGACTTGCTCTTTTTGGAGGAACCACACTGCAGCAATACGGCCTTCAGTACACCACTGCAGGCAAAGCAGGCTTTATCACAGCGCTCTATATCGTGCTGGTGCCGATTCTCGGGCTTTTTATCGGCAAGATAGTGCGGCCGCTGCTATGGGGCTGCGTGGCAGTAGCGGCTGTGGGCTTTTATCTTCTTTGCATCAATGCGAACGAAGGTTTCAGCATCAGCCGTGGCGACTTCTTCGTTTTCCTGTGTGCCATCGTCTTTGCGTGTCACATCCTCATCATTGACTATTTTTCGCCGAAAGCAAACGGTGTGGTACTTTCATGCATTCAGTTTGCCATCACGGGTCTGGTCTCAATACCATTTATGTTCCTGTTAAAATCCGAAGCGGATCTTCTGAGCTTCGCAGCCATTATCGCAGGTGCAAAGCCTATCCTCTATGCAGGTGTGCTTTCCGGCGCCATCGGATATACGCTGCAAATCGTGGCTCAAAAGGATGCGGAGCCTACCATTGCTTCGCTGATTCTCAGTCTGGAGTCCGTTTTCGCCGTGGTCGCCGGCGCCATAGTGCTGCACCAGCTGATGAACGGAAGAGAGCTGCTGGGCTGCGCACTGATTTTCGCAGCAGTGATCGTCACTCAGCTGCCTGAGAAAAAGAAAGTTGAGTAATATATGGAAACCAACGAAAAACTTGAAAGATTAAAAGAGATATTAACGGGTTACGGCCGTGTCGCCATAGCCTTTTCCGGAGGAGTGGACAGTACATTCCTCCTAAATTTTGCGGTCAAAACGCTTGGTGTGAAGAACGTGCTGGCTCTCACGGCCGATGCATTCTATTGCATACCGCGCGAGCTGGATGCAGCCGCCGACTTCTCGGAAGAACTTGGAGTCGAGCACTATTTCATTCAGGCTGACATGTACAGCGAAGTCTGGTACGACTACAGCTGCCTAGACGAAGTCTTCAAAGAAAATCCGGAAGACAGATGCTTTTATTGCAAGATTGCGATATTCTCCAAGCTGCTGAAGGCGGCGCTTTCGCGCCCCGGGTTCGTGCTGTGCGACGGCACCAATTTTGACGACCTTTCCGCCTATCGGCCCGGGCTGGAGGCCTTGACAGAGCTTGGCGTACGCAGTCCTCTGGCACAGGCCGGGCTCACCAAAGCAGAAATCCGCGAGGAAGGCCGCAAAGCAGGACTTAAAAACTGGGATGCCCCTGCCTGCGCATGTCTGGCTTCCCGCATCCCGTACGGAGAACCTGTTACGGAAGCCAAAACGGAACAGGTACTGTCCGTGGAAGAAGCACTTCAGGACCTGGGCCTGCGTTCCGTCCGGGCACGCCACCACGGTGACATAGTGCGGATCGAGCTGGGCGATGCCGAAATGAAGCGTTTCCTGAGCGAACCCGTTCTTGCAAAAAAGCTCTCGGAAGCGGGCCACGAAGCAGGTTTTAAATTTGTGACCGTTGACCTGGACGGCTACCGGACCGGAGCGTTTGATGAGCCGGATGAGCCGGATGAGCCGGATGAGCCGAATAATCCTGATGATTCAAACGAATAAAAATTTACAACAGATACAACTGAAAGGAAATTTCCCAAAATATGCTTTTTTCATCTCTGATATTTTTGGTGTTTTTTCTGCCATGTGTCCTTTTCGGGTACTATGTGATTTTCAGAAAAAGCCGCCGCTTCCAAAACTATTTTCTCCTGCTGGCCAGCCTCGGATTTTATGCCTGGGGTGAGCCGTGGTTTGTGCTGGTTATGATGCTTTCCATCTGCGCCAATTTTATGTTTGGCCTCCTGGTGGACAAGTTTAAGCGCGGCGCAGGCTATGCGGACACTCCTCTCGGGCAGAAAAAAGCCCGGGCGGCACTGACTCTTTCCGTAGTATTCAACCTGACTATCATATTCATATTCAAATATCTGATGTTCACGCTCAAGAATATCAACGGACTTTTGGGCACTGACATTTTTGTGCCGAAGATCGCACTGCCGATCGGAATCTCGTTTTTCACATTCCAGGCCATCAGCTATGTGGTGGACATCTACAGGGGCAGAGGGCAGGTGCAGAAAAACCTGCTGAATGTGGGGCTTTATATCTCATTCTTCCCGCAGCTGATTGCAGGCCCTATCGTCCGCTACGAAACTATCGCGGACCAAATTGAAAACAGAAAAGAAAGCTTCGACCTCTTTTCTTCCGGCGTCTGCAGATTTATCGCAGGCTTTGCCAAAAAAGTGTTCCTCGCCAACAGCTTTGCGGTCATCGCCGACAAAGTCTTCGCTGTGGCCACCACAGACTATTGCTCCGTCAGCTTTGCATGGCTGGGTGCTATCGCCTACACGCTGCAGATATACTATGACTTTTCCGGCTACTCCGATATGGCGATTGGTCTGGGGCGGATGTTCGGTTTTCAGTTCCTGGAAAACTTCAACTACCCTTACACCAGCCGCTCCGTTTCGGAATTCTGGCGCAGATGGCATATGTCTCTGGGCAGCTGGTTCCGCGACTATGTGTATTTCCCTCTCGGGGGCTCCCGCGTAAATTCCAAAGGCAGACTGGTATTCAACCTGCTGGTGGTATGGTTCCTGACCGGGCTCTGGCACGGCGCCAACTGGACCTTCATCTGCTGGGGACTGATGTACTTTGTGCTCATCTCGGCAGAAAAGCTCACGGGATTCGAAAAACGTCTATCGCAAATTAGCGATACGTCTGTTGCCGGAAGGGTTTTCTCGCATTTTTACACCATGGTTCTGGTGGTCTTCGGCTGGGTATTTTTCCGGTCGGATTCGATGGGCGATGCCATCAATTATTTTTCAATTATGTTCGGAAATTCGAATGTAGCCTTCTTCGACAAATTTTTCCTCGGCTACGTCAAAGAAAACGCATGGTACCTCTTCTTTGGGCTGCTGTTCTCGGCGCCTGCGGTACCGAAGTTTGGCGCTTTCATGAAGAGAAAATTCGGGGACGGAAACGCTTTTGTGAATGTCGGCTTTGCGGTACTCTACACCGGTGCCGTGATTTTCGCCATGTCATACCTGATCAAGGGCGCTTACAATCCGTTTATTTACTTTAACTTTTAGGAAATATTGCCGGACCGGACACGCGGGAAATCGCAACCGGCGGCAGATTGGAGTTTTTTATGGAAAAGCTGAAAGAAGCTTTCAAAACGCATAAAAAAGAAAAACTTACGGCAGTGCTGTTCATCATACTGATTTTTGTCATGTTCTTCGGCACGCTGGGCAATCCGCGCGACTTTGCGGAAGGGTTCCTCACCACCTACCGGACGGATGTGCTGCCCGGAACACCGATAATCGACCGGCTTCGCGGGGCTATCAAAGCAGCGGAACAGGCAGTCGGCGAAGCGTGCTTCCACCGCCAGGATTTTATCGAATGCTACGGGCTTTCCATGGATGCGATGGGCAAAAAAGCCGTTATCGACTACAACTACGGCGCAGTGTACAAGACAAAGGATGACCAGATCACCTTCACGGTGGTGGACCGCTGGGTGGACGGCGCCTGCATGGACCTCTACGGACTGGTGAACGGCCTCAAGGAAGACGATATCCCTCTGCTCTATATCCAGCTGCCTTTCAAGGTGCAGCCGGACAAATACGGCGGTGATAAAGAGCTTCCGATCTACGTGAAGGACTATGCCAATTCGAATGCGGACGATTTTGTCAGCAAGATCAGAGCCGCCGGCGTCAAGGCCTACGATGTCAGGGAGGAGTTTTACAACTCGGGCTACAGCCAGAAGGAACTTTTCTTTAAGACTGACCACCACTGGACCATCCGCGGCGCTTTCACTGCCACGGGGCTGATCGCAAACTATCTGAACGAGAATTACAACTTCGGCATTCCGAAAGACCTTTATACAGACAAAAATTTCAACCAAACGACCTATGAAAAATGCTTTATCGGCTCCATGGGGCGCAGAGTGGGCAGGCTTTACGGCGGTATCGACGATTTCACGCTGTTCACGCCTAAATTCGATACGGACCTGACTCTGACGCAGATCGAGGGGCTCAGCGAAAAGGTGTTCGAAGGCAGCTTTGAGGATGCGGTGCTGGAAAAGAATTATCTGGAAGATCCGGATCCCACCACCA
>CAMPBN010000038.1 GCA_946638265.1 uncultured Bacillota bacterium | reverse complement strand
AAAAAATACGGGCTCTAAAGAAGTCGTGCAAAGCTTTTTTCAAATCGCAACGGAAAGGTGCGGCTGAAGATTGAAATTGCGTTCTCATTGAAAAATCAACGTAATGCGCGTTCAGAAAGGACGCAAAAACGCCAAATTGCAACGCTTTAGCCCGATACAGAGCTAGATGAAAATGTGCAAAAAAAATTGCATCTATTAGCAAAAATATTTGCACCACGGACAGCAAAGAAGTTATTTTTGTAAACAAACTTATCGCAAAAATAATAAATTATTCAGAAAGTTTTTTATTGTTCAAATCGTAAGACTGAAAAGGCTTGCAAAAAGCCACTTTTCGAAAAAACAAAATTTCAAAAAACATGGGCGGATTCGATGAAAAAATTCCGAGTCCGCCTTTTATTTTGGCACGGCTCTTGCATATATAAATGTGCGGAGTCAAAAAACGGAATTTTGTAACCCGGCGCTGCCATAGCGGCAAAGGGGGACTCCGAACTAAACTTAAACCGATTCAAAGCTTTCGAAGAAGATCGGAAGCTAAAGTAAAAAGCAGATTTTCTGCAAGGAGGAATTAAAATTATGGTTAGATTTTCTATGATTGGAGCTGCTTCCAACGCAGGCGGCGAACTGTTCAGACTGATGCTGAACCACCCTGAGACAAAGCTGATGCACGTAGCTGATGGCTTCGCTCACGGCCAGAGACTTCTGGATGTATTCCCTGCACTCAACGGATTTGACGAGTACGACAAAGTGATCGAAGATGTAGACGATGCTTCCGTTGACAAGCTCCTTTCCGATACAGACGTACTTTTCCTGGCTGTAGATGCCGGAACAGTATCCGACTACGCTGAAAAGGCGCTGGCTAAGAACGTTAAGGTCATCGACTTCGGCGCAGACATGAGATTCAGAGATGCAAAGGTTTGGGAAGAGTGGTACAAGGTAAAGCACAAGAACCACGAAATGTCCAAGAACGCTGTTTACAGCATTCCTGAAATCTGGAGAGACAAGGCTAAGAATGCCAACCTCATCGCAAACCCTGGCTGCTATCCTACAGCAACTACTCTGGGCCTTTACCCAATCCTCAAGACAGGTACAGTAGTTAAGGATACGATCATCGTAAACACTATCTCCGGTACAACAGGCGCAGGCCGTCGTCCGGTATTCCAGAATCTCTACACAGAGATGGAAAACAACTTCAGAGCTTACGGTGTAGCTACTCACAGACACACTCCTGAAATCGAGCAGAACATCGAAACTATCACAGGCGTTAAGCATGTTATCAACTTCCAGCCGCATCTGGCTCCAATGGCAAGAGGTATCCATGCTACAGTTTACTGCACAGTAAACAAGGAATATACAAATGACGAACTGTACGAGCTCTACCAGGCTCAGTACAAGGATGAACCATTCGTAAGAGTTCACCACGCAAGCCAGCTCCCTAACACAAAGTGGACTGCAGCTTCCAACTTCTGCGACATCGCAGCTACATACGACCCGAGAACTCACAGAGTAATCATATGCTCCGTAATCGACAACATCGGTAAGGGCGCAGCAGGCCAGGCTATACAGAACATGAACATCATCATGGGACTGCCTGAAACAATGGGTATTCTGATGCCTCCAACAGCACCATAAACTTCAGTTAAAATAAGAGGAGAATAAATATGGCTTATAAAAACGTAGAAGGCGGCGTAACCGCTCCAAAAGGATTTAAAGCTTCTGCAGTATATGCAGGTATCAAGAGCAAGAAGTCAGAAAAGCCGGATATGGCACTGCTTCTTTCCGAAACAGCCACTTCCTGTGCAGCAGTATTTACTACAAACAAATTCTGCGCAGCACCTGTTATCATCGGCAGAGAAAAGCTGAAGGCTGCAAAGCTGAGAGCTATTATCGTAAACTCCGGCTGTGCAAACGCAGCAACAGGTAAGGAAGGTATCGCAAATGCCGACAAGATCCAGAACGAAGCCGCAAAGCTTCTCGGACTGGAACCGGATGAAGTAATCATGAGCTCCACCGGTACCATCGGCGTTCAGCTTCCTGTAGAAAAGATGCTCGAAGGCGTTAAGAAGCTGGTTCCGCTTCTGGACAAGAAGAACGGCCACGATGCTGCTTATGCCATCATGACTACAGACACAGTATCCAAGGAAATGTCTTTCGAACTGGAGCTTTCCGGCGGTACAGTAACAATGGGCGCTATGTGTAAGGGCGCAGGCATGATCCATCCAAACATGGCTACAATGCTGGCTTACTTCACAACAGACGCTGTTATCTCCGCAGACGTGCTGCAGCCAATGCTGAAGGATGCTGTTGACAAGTCCTTCAACATGACAACAGTTGACGGAGATACTTCCACAAACGACTCCCTCTTCCTTATCGCAAACGGTGCATCCGGCGTAAAGGTTGAGACTGAAGCAGACAAGAAGGCTTTCAAGGAAGCACTCGACTATATCTGCATCGGTATGGCACGCAAAATCGCTGCTGACGGCGAAGGCGCTTCCCACCTGATGATCGTTGAGGCTCAGAACCTCCGGACTCTGAAGGACGCTCGCCTGGTAGCAAAAGCTATCGCAGGTTCCAACCTGTTCAAGGCTGCACTCTTTGGTCAGGACGCTAACTGGGGCCGTATCATTGGCGCAGCAGGCTACTCCGGAGCAGACTTCGATACAGAGCATCTGGATTGCTACCTCGAATCCTGCGCAGGCAAGATTCAGGTAATGAAGGAAGGCGCAGGCCTGGTATTCGACGAGGACAAGGCTGCTACTATCCTGAAGGAAAAGGATATCACAGTTATCGTTGACTTCCACGACGGAAAAGAATGCGCTACAGCTTACGGCTGCGACCTGACTTACGATTATGTAAAGATCAACGGCGACTACCGCAGCTAATTTTAGAAAAACGGCGGGGCTTCGGCAGGCCGGAGCCCGCAGCCTTTTGAAAGGAAACTTAAACATGACAGATAAAGAAAAGGTAATGGAGCAGTACAAGGGGAAGACCATCCTCATCAAGTACGGCGGAAATGCCATGATCAACGACGAGCTCAAGGCTGCGGTTGTTGAAGACGTTGTGGCACTCCAGAAGATGGGAATGAGACCGATCCTTGCTCACGGCGGCGGCCCTAACATCAACAGAATGCTCGAAAAGATCGGTGCAGAAGTTGAATTCGTTAACGGTCTGCGCAAGACTACAGGCGTTGTTATTGATGTAGTTGAAATGGTTCTTATCGGACAGGTAAACACTGAGCTGGTGGGCCTGATCAACAAGGCCGGCGGCAAGGCTGTAGGACTTTCCGGCGTATCCGGCAACATGCTGGTTTGCGAAAAACAGAAATCCGACGTAGATCTTGGCTTTGTAGGAAACGTAGTAAAAGTAAACACAGAAGCTATCAATGCAATCCTGGATGCAGGTTTCATTCCGGTTATTGCACCTGTCGGCACTGATGGCAAGGGCCAGAGCTACAACATCAACGGCGACATCGCTGCAGGCCAGGTAGCGGGAGCGCTCAAGGCTGAAAAGTTCATGCTCCTTACGGATATCGAAGGACTTTGCAACGATATCAAGGTAAGAGACGTTATCAGCTATCTCAATGTCAAGGACGTAAAGGCTCTCAAAGACAAGGGCACCATCGCCGGCGGCATGATCCCGAAGGTAGACTGCTGCGTACAGGCTATCAATGACGGTGTAACCAGCGTTAACATCATCGACGGTCGCAGACCTCACGTGATTATGGACGCTTTCACCGAAAAGCTGGGAACAACCATCGGCACAGCTCAGGAGAGCGAAGGCATTAAATGGTAAAATAAGTTTTTCATTACATTTTATTTCTTAGTAAAACTGATAAATAATTAGGAGGATTTCAAATGATCCAGAAGTTTAAGACAAACAAAGAAGTTATCGAAAACGGCGATAAGTACCTTTATGGAAACCACGTTCGTATGCCACTTTCCATCGAAAGAGGAGAAGGCGCTTATGTATTTGATAAGGACGGCAACAAGTACCTCGACTTCATCGGCGGTATCGCAGTAAACGGCCTCGGCCACTGCCACCCTGCCATCAAGAAGTGCCTTGAAGAAAGAGCTGAGACTATTCTCCACTGCTCCAACTACTTCTACAACGAGCCTGCAGTTCAGACTGCAAAGCTGATCGTAGAAAACTCCTGCTTCGACAGAGTGCTCTTCGCAAACTCTGGTGCAGAAGCCAACGAAGGTCAGATCAAGCTGGCAAGAAAGTATGCCAAGGACCACGGTCATCCTGAAAGATTCGTAGTTATCACTATGAAGAGATCTTTCCACGGTCGTACACTGGCAACTTGTACAGCTACAGGCCAGTATGGCGTTCACAGATATTTCGAACCACTCCCTACAGGTTTCAGATATGCTGAATTCAACAACCTCGACTCCGTTAAGGCTCTCATGGACGAATACGTATGCGCTATCCTGACTGAGCCTGTACAGGGTGAAGGCGGTGTAAGACCTGCAAGCAAGGAATTCCTCGAAGGACTCCGCAAGCTCTGCGACGACAACGACATCCTGCTCATGTTCGACGAAGTGCAGGTTGGTTCCGGTCGTACAGGTAAGCTCTTCGCTCACCAGAACTACGGCGTAGAACCTGATACTTGCTCAATGGCCAAGGCTCTGGGCTCCGGTGTTCCTATCGGTGCTGTATGCGCTCGCGGCGAAGCTACCAAGGTTCTCACTCCGGGAACTCACGGCTCCACATTTGCAGGCGGCCCTCTGGCTTGCGCACTGGCTGCAACCACTCTGGACGTAATGATCAACGAAGGCGTTATCGACAATGCTGCTAAGATGGGTGAATACTTCCGCCAGCAGATGAAGGACGTTATTCAGAAGAACCACCCTGGCGCAATCAAGGAAATCAGAGGTATGGGCATGATCAACGGTATCGAGCTCACCAAGGAATCCGGTGCACCTGTAGTTGACGCTTGCTTCAAGGACAGCAACGTTCTCATCAACAACACAGCAGGCAACGTACTCCGTTTCGTTCCACCTCTCATCGTAGGCAAGGAAGAAATCGACATCGTTGTTAAGGCTGTTGACGATGCTATGACCAAGCTTGGCTGGTAATTAATTTCTCCGATTACAAGAATAAATCCACATATATAAGGCTAAAAGGCGGTGCCGCGAGCACTGCCTTTTCCTTTTTAAATGCCGGCTACCCCTAAGCTCTTGCTTCGCTTACGCTCGCAAATCGCTAAGTGCCGGCTACCCGCAACGGTCTCTGCTACCCTGATAGCGCCCCGCTTGTCATAAAAAAATGTGCTCAACGCGTTGCGTGGATGTAGCGGATATGATATAATGAGGAAAATTAACGCAGCGCGTGGAGGTATACGGATGAGCACAGCGGAAAAAATAAGAGAACTTAGAGAAAGCGTGGGGGAGAATCGGAGTGAATTCTCCAAGCACACGGGGATTCCGGTGAGGACATTGGAGGATTGGGAGGCGGGCAGGCGCACTCCGCCGGAGTATATTCCGAGAATGATAGCGTATCAGCTGGAATTGGAGAAACTGAAAAAGGATATGAATTAACCTCAGAGGTAAATCGAAATATTGACAAACAGACGCAAAATTGTTAATATAAATTAACCTCAGAGGTAAATCGATGAGGAGTGGTGATTTGGAGATTACATATAAAAACAAGCGGATTGAGCGGATTTGCAGGGATCCTGTGATTGCCAGAAAAAAATATGGCAATGAAATGGCTGTAAAAATTTCGAATTGCGTTAGCCAAATTCGAGTGGCAAAAAACGTGGAATATCTGATAGAACTCCATTTGGGACGGTGCCATCCGCTAACCAATGACAGGAAGGGGCAGTACGCTATGGATTTAGTTCATCCGTATCGATTGGTTTTTCTCATAAAAGATGGCGAAATTCAGATAGCAAATATTTTAGAAATAGTGGATTACCACTAACTAAAGGTAAATTTAGGAGGGGAACTATGGTTTGGAGTCGCTCACAAGCATATCTTGCGGTGCCACCTGGGGAGACCATCAAAGAACAGCTGGAATGGAGAAAGATGACCCAGAAAGAATTTGCAGCCAGAATGGGTATGTCTCAAAAACATATCAGCAAGTTGATTAACGGAGAAGTTCATCTGACACCTGAAATGGCGGTAAAGCTGGAGATGGTGCTTGGTGTGCACGCATACTTTTGGAATGGGCTTGAGGCTATATACCGCGAGGATTTAGCAAAGGTTGAAGCAGAAGATGCTTTGGATGCAGATGCGGATACAGCACGAACTTTTCCTTACAGCGAGATAGCAAATCTGGGTTGGGTGCCGAAGACACGAATCGCCAGAGAAAAGGCGATGAACCTCAGAAAATATTTTGAGGTGGTGGAACTTTCGCTGTTGAGCAAAGAGCAAATTACACATATTGCTTGCAGAAGGCTGGATATCACGGAAAAAGGCGATATGGCGCTCCTGGCATGGGCGCAGAAAGCGAAGCTGGAAGCACGCGAGATTCAGACAGCGTCCGTGGATATAAAGGGCATGCAAAAAGCATTGCCGAAAATTCGTGAGATAGCAGGCAAGCCTCAGCCGGAATTGGAAAAGGAATTGAAGGAATGCCTGGCGGGGTTTGGAATAGCCCTGGTATTTCTACCACGGCTGAAGGGGCTTCGGTTGCATGGAGCAGCGTTTGCAGACGGAAATAAAATAGTATTGGGCATGGTGGAGAACGAAACAAAAGCGGATAAATTCAGCTTCGATCTTTTCCACGAGCTTGCGCACATTGCCCTGGGCCATGTAAACCGCCTTGGCGGCACCACGGAGGAAGATGAGAAAGCTGCAGATGCCTGGGCAAAGGAAAAAATGAAATAAGGAGCATGAAAGTCGGTGGTTATTTCAGAAACTGCCGACTTTTTGAAATAAGGAATCGAAATTCGGATTCTTATTTCAAAAACTATGGACTTTTTGAAATAAGAGGCGCAGTATTGCCGAAATTTTGAAAAAATATTCACTTCCCGCAGGCAAAGTGATATTATAGAACTTGGGTATTGGAGCGACTTGTGACGGGAAAGGGTATATTATGACTAAATGGGAAGAAGACCTGCAAAAGGTGAAGAATTACCGCATGTCGGGCGTTATCGGCTTTAGCGTTTTTTGCCTGGCGCTGAACGTTGTACTCAGCAGGATTGCGGATGTGGCGGGTTTGTACGTGTACCTGGATACCGTGGGCACCGTACTTTGCGCGGTGTTTGGCGGATATCTGCCGGGCATTCTGGTGGGCCTGTTCACCAATATGATAAACGGCATTTGGGCCAGCACAGAGCTTTACTACGGAGTCCTGAACGTTTTGATCGCCGTAGTTTCAAGATTTATGTATCAAAAAGGCTGGCTGCGTTCCATCCTCACCATACCGATGTTTGTCATAGTACTGACTGCCATCGGAGGAGGAATAGGCGGCTTGCTGCCGATGTATCTGGAAGGCTTTGCCACCCACGGCATTTTCAACGACCTGCTGATAGATTTTGTGGACAAGATTATTACCACGGCTGTCTGCCTGGTGGCTTTGCGTGCCTTCCCTGAAAAGCTTCGGGACAAGATCAAATTCCAGACCTGGTACCAAAATCCGATCTCAAAAGAGATGGTCAAAGAAATGAAACCCATCGAGCCGAGAGTGGTCTCCATTCGTACCAAGACCATGGCCATGCTGGTGGTGGCTATGCTGGCTATCGGTGCCGCAGCTACGTCTATCAGCTATATTCTCTACAAAGACGCCACTGAAAATGACAGAATTCATTGGGCCGAAGGTATGGCTGAGGCGGCAGCGGAGCTGATTAACGGCAACAAGGTGGACACCTTCCTGGAAGAGGGCTACAGCGCCATCGGATATGACGAAACCAAAAAGCATCTCACGGCTCTTCGGAAGAGTTCGGATGAGTTGCAATATGTATATGCATACAAGATCATGGAAGACGGATGTCATGTGGTATTTGACGTGGATACGGAAGAGACGGAAGGGAGCGAGCCCGGGACCGTCATCCCGTTTGACAACGCTTTCAGACAATATGTTCCGGATCTTTTGGCAGGAAACCGCATTCCACCGATCATCTCCAACGAGACCTACGGCTGGCTGATGACAGCATATTGCCCGGTGTTTAATGACAGTGGAAAATGCGTATGTTATGCGGCTGTGGACATTTCCATGACGGACCTTGAGAAAAATGCCCGTTCCTTCTTCATCCAGATGATATTCCTGTTCTTGGGGTTCTTCATTCTGGTGCTGACAGTGGGATTCTGGGTGACTGAATATAATATTGTGCTGCCGATCAACGCTATGGCGCTTTGTACCAATATCTTTGCCAACCATTCGGATGCGGATATTCAAAAAGGTATCGAGCGCATGGAAGACCTGGGCATTGTCACGGGAGACGAGGTGGAAAATTTCTACCACTCCATTTGCAAGATGACACATGACACGGCCAACTACATCGAAGAAATCGAGAAAAAATCCGCAACCATCCAAAAGCTGCAAAACGCTTTGGTACTGGTTCTCGCGGATATGGTGGAAAGCCGGGACAAAAATACCGGTGCACATGTACGTAAGACTGCAGCTTATGCGAAGGAAATCATGCTTTCCCTGCGCAGAATGGGATATCATACGGATATTTTGACTGACGAATACATTGCGGATGTAGAACACTCTGCGCCGCTCCACGACATTGGCAAGATCGCGGTACCGGATGCAGTGCTGAACAAGCCGGGCAAGCTGGACGATGACGAATTTGCGGTGATGAAGAGCCACACATCGGAGGGCGAAGAGATCATCAACCGCGTTATACGCCAGGTGCCGAATTCCGACTTCCTGGAAGATGCCAGAGATATGGCCAAGTACCACCACGAAAAATGGGATGGCAGAGGCTATCCGACAGGTATCTCGGGCGAAG
>CAMPBN010000037.1 GCA_946638265.1 uncultured Bacillota bacterium | reverse complement strand
TATGGTATATTATCAGGACGGCTACATCAACGAACTCTACACTGCTGAGGATTCGGGTCTTGGTGTGGGTGATGGCCTGGGCATCATTGAGGCAGGCGGTCTGTCCTTTGAAAAAGACGGCGGACTTCTCAAGATCCACCTGACGACAACAGAAAAACGGGAAGAGGATTTGATGCTTTCCCTGCGAAGCGAGGTGGGTAGCATATGAATAATAACGGCGTTTCCAAATCCCAGATTTTCCTTTTGGAATTCATCATCGTGGTGCTGTTCTTTGCCATCTGTGCTACGGTTTGCGTAACGGCTTTTGTGAAATCCGATGCGCTTTCCAGGGAGAATGCGGCAAAGAACGAAGCTATCAGTCGTGTGGAGAGTGCGGCGGAAATCGTGAAACTCTATGCCGAAGGCAAAGACCCTGTATCGGCAGTGGGCGTGGCATTGGAAGAAAAGCTCGGCGCAGTGGACGGGCAGGTTTCGGATGCTGACGGGACTTATGATGACGCAACCCTTTATGAAGTTTATTACGCTGAAGATTTCACGCAAACAGATGTCATGGAAGATGTCACTTATACCATGCATATAGTCATAAAGATGGATGGCAGTATGCTGAAAGCGGAAATTTCCGCGGACGATTCGACAAAGCCTAAGATGCTTTTTGCGGTGAATGTGGAAAAATATGTGCCTTTGGCAGAAAGCGAGGGGCAGCATGATTAAATTCAAAGAAAAAAAGGCCGAGGGCGGCATCCAGATAGGAACATCCTCGCTGGTTCTGATTTTTGTAATTCTGGCGTTAACAGTGTTTGCAGTGCTTTCGCTGACACGCGTTCTGGCAGATGACAGATTGTCGGACCGCTCCGCAGACTGGGTGGCAGCCTATTACGAGGCTGATTGCAAGGCGGAAGAAATGCTGAAAAGCATTAACGCAGCGGTGGAAGAAGATAAGGGCAATCTGGCAAGCGAGCTTAGCCGCATCACGGGCGGCGGTTATGATGAGGCTGCGGGTATTGTGTCTTTCACAGTGCCTATCAACGATACCATGAGTCTTGAAGTGGAGGCGGTATTGACAGATACGCCGCGCGATGGCAGGTATTATGCAGTGAGCAAGTGGCAGGAAGTTTACAGCAGTGAATATGAGATTGATGAATCCATGCCGGTATGGGATGGAACATTCGAAGAATAAGAATTGGAGGAAATATTATGGACTTAGATGCAAGATCTATTTTAACGGCAGCAGTTCAGCAGGGCGCTTCGGACATTTTCTTGGTTCCGGGTACCGCATACTCTTTCAAAGTCAACGGAAGAGTGGAAATCCACAGCGAAGAAAAGCTGGCGCCGCCTCAGGTGGTGGAACTGATCGGCCAGATTTATGAGATGGCCGGCAACCGTTCGATGAAAAAGGCTGAAGAAACGGGTGATGACGACTTTTCCTTCTCCATCCCGGGTCTTTCGCGTTTCAGAGTAAACGTGTTCAAACAGAGAGGTACCATGGGAGCTGTTATCAGAGTGGTATCCTTTGAGATCCCGAAATATACCGACTTGCATATTCCTGATGTTGTGATGGACGTGGCAGACCTCCAGGCAGGTCTTGTACTGGTAACCGGCCCTGCGGGCAGCGGTAAGAGTACTACTCTTTCCTGCATCATCGACAAGATCAACAACACCAGAAACGCACATATCATTACGATCGAAGACCCTATCGAATATCTGCACCACCACAACAAGAGTATCGTTACACAGCGTGAAATCGCTACAGACACAGACAGTTATGTAATGGCGCTCCGTGCAGCTCTCCGTCAGGCACCGGATGTTATCCTCCTCGGAGAAATGAGAGACTTTGAGACTATCAAGACAGCCATGACTGCAGCAGAAACAGGACATTTGGTTATTTCCACACTGCACACTGTGGGCGCGGCCAACACCATCGACCGTATCATCGATGCGTTCCCGCCAAACCAGCAGCATCAGATCAGAATCCAGCTGTCCATGATCCTCCAGGCTGTTATTTCGCAGCAGTTAGTACCGACAGTGGACGGCGGTATCCTGCCGGCTTATGAAATCATGTTTGCCAACAGCGCGCTGCGCAACATGATCCGTGAGACCAAGGTACACCAGATCGATACCATGATCTATTCTTCTCAGGAAGAGGGCATGAGAGCCATGGATACAAGCCTTTTGGAGCTTTACAAGGCAGGCAAGATCAGCAAGGAAATCGCCCTTTATTACAGCACCAACCCGGACACTTTGGAAAAGCGTATGGCCAGAGTCTAGGAATTGCAATGAGTGCTCACAAAAACACGAACAATATTTTCAAAAACGCAGGAGAAAGTTCGAGAATATACGAACTTTCTCTTTATTTTTTGCATTTATTTGGAGAAAAAGCTCCCAAAAACCTTTACCCCCAAAATGGCAGTGATATAATGACAATGTGCTAGGGAGAGAATCCCAGCACAGACCAACTACATTAAGAATATCTAATGAAAGGGAATTAACATGAAAAAGATTTTATCTGTATTATTAGTACTCGCAATGGTTTTCTCTTTTGCTGCATGCGGTAGCGAAGGCGGAGACGAAGGTAATTCCGATGTTAAGATCGGCGTAATTCTCGTAGGAGATGAAAACGAAGGTTACACTCAGGCTCACATCGAAGGTATCAAGGCAGCTATGGCAGCTACCGGCATCACCGAAGATCAGGTAACTTGGAAGTACAAGATTCCTGAAAACGAGCAGTGCTACGATGAAGCAGCTTCCCTGGCAGACGCAGGATGCAGCTACATCTTCTCCAACTCCTATTCACATCAGGCTTATATGCAGCAGGCTGCAGCAGAATTCCCTGATGTAACATTCATCGCACTGACAGGTGATACAGCTAAATCCAGCGGACTTCCAAATCTGAAGAACGCTTTCCCTCAGACATATGAATCCAGATACGTATCCGGCGTTATCGCAGGTATGAAGGTTAAGGAACTTTTGGATGCAGGCGAACTGAAGCCTGAAAACTTCGATGCTGACGGCAATGTGAAGATTGGTTATATCGGTGCATTCCCATATGCAGAAGTAGTTTCCGGTTATACCGGTTTCTTCCTGGGCATCAAGTCCATCGTTGAAAACGTAAGCATGGAAGTACAGTACACCAATTCCTGGTTTGACCTGGTAGGTGAAGGCGAAGCAGCCAACTCCCTCATGGCAGACGGTTGCGTGATCATCGGTCAGCACGCCGACTCCACAGGAGCTCCTGCAGCAGTTCAGGCTGCACACTCCAACGGCAAGAACGCTTACTCCGTAGGTTACAACGTAAGTATGCTCTCCGTTGCACCGGACGTAGCTCTTACATCCGCTTCCAACGACTGGGCAGTTTACTACACATATGCATTCAATGCAATCCTCAATGGTGAAGAAATCCCTACAGACTGGTCCGAAGGCTATAACGAAGGCGCTGTATGCGTAACAGAACTTGGAACTTCATGCGCAGAAGGAACAGCTGACAAGGTTGCAGAAGTAGAAGCAGCTATCAAGGACGGCAGCCTCCACGTATTCGATGTTAACAACTTCACTGTTGGCGGCGCACACATCAGCTCCTACACAGATGCATACGGCATGGATGGCGCAGAAGCAATCAAAGACGGTTACTTCGCAGAGTCCACTCTCCGTTCCGCACCTTACTTTGACATCAGAATAGACGGAATCAAGGAGCTCAACTAGTAAGAGATTAAGCTAAGCAATTTCAAAGCATCAATTCTTTATACAGTACAGCGGAGGTGCCATCGGTACCTCCGTTGTACCGTTTATGGGTAAATTCAAATTTCTCTTAAATTTAGAAATATATATCAAGTTTTACTAAATTTCCTAAGATATTATGTGTGCTGATGCGAAAAGCTGTGATATAATGGGAAAATAGCGAAATGAAAAGATAGTAGAAAACGGAGGAGTAAATTGCAGGAGAATACAGCGATAAAACTTTGTAATATTACAAAGAGATTCGGCGAAGTAGTGGCCAACAGCAATATTTCGCTGGAAGTGAGAAAGGGTGAGATCCTTTCCCTGCTGGGGGAAAACGGCAGCGGCAAGACCACTCTTATGAATATCCTCTCAGGCATCTATTTCCCTGACGAGGGCGAAATTTTCGTGGACGGGAAGGAAGTAACCATACGCTCGCCGCACGATTCTTTTGAGCTGGGTATCGGTATGATCCACCAGCATTTCAAATTGGTAGATATCTTTACTGCTGCAGAAAATATCATTTTGGGACTCCCGGGCGGAGCCAACCTGAATCTCAAGGCTGTGGCTGAAGAAGTAAACGCACTTACCGCAAAATACGGATTCGAATTGGATCCTAACAAGAAGATATATGAAATGTCAGTGTCCGAGAAGCAGACGGTGGAAATCATCAAGATGCTTTATCGCGGTGCCAATGTTCTGATTCTGGACGAGCCGACGGCGGTACTGACTCCGCAGGAGACTAAAAAGCTTTTCAGCGTCCTCACCAACATGAAGGAAGACGGAAAGGCCGTTATCATCATCACCCACAAGCTGAATGAGGTAATGGAGATCTCTGACAGAGTGGCAGTGCTGCGCAAGGGCGAGTATGTGGATACGGTCAACACTTCCGAAACCAGCGAAAATGCCCTTACAGAGATGATGGTGGGTAAGAAGGTCAGCCTGGATATTGCGCGCACCGAGCCGAAGAATATGAGAACTATCCTGCGTATCCAAAACCTGACTTGTATCAATGAAGACGGGCTGAAGGCGCTTGACGATGTAAGCTTTGCCATCAGGACGGGAGAAATCCTGGGCATTGCGGGCATTGCAGGCAGCGGCCAGAAGGAACTTCTCGAGTCCATCGCAGGTCTGCAAAATCCTATCGGCGAGAGCAGCATATTGTACGAGCCGAAGGAAAATGAAAGGGTTCATGAGCTGGTAGGCAAGACACCGATGCAGATCAAGGAACTGGGCGTAAGCCTGGCCTTCGTACCGGAAGACCGACTGGGTATGGGCCTGGTGGGCAATATGGGTATGATCGGAAATATGATGCTTCGCGGCTATCGCAGCGGCAAGGGCATTTTTGTAGAGACTCAGGCGCCGACCAAGCTGGCAAAAGAGCTCAAGGAAAAGCTGGAGATTGCCACTCCGAGCATCAATACACCTGTCAGCAAGCTTTCCGGCGGAAACGTACAGAAGGTGCTGGTGGGACGTGAAATTGCCATGGAGCCAAAGGTGCTGATGACGGCTTATGCTGTCCGCGGCCTAGACATCAATACTTCTTATGCCATCTACAATATTTTGGCTGAAGAGAAGGAAAAGGGCGTGGCAGTCGTATATGTGGGCGAGGACCTGGACGTGCTCCTGGAGCTTTCGGACCGTATTCTGGTTCTTTGCGACGGCAAGATCAGCGGAATCGTGGACGCACGCACCACGACCAAAGAAGAAATCGGTCTTTTGATGACACAAATACCACAGAAGGAGGAAGAAGCAAATGGCGAAGAATAATGAGCTTTCGGGAAAAAGAGAGCCGCTGGTCAGAATCGTAAGAAGAACTGACGCGGGGCGCATCCAGTCCTGGGGCATTCGCATTGCTGCGGTGCTGGTGGCACTGGTCATCTGCGCGGTTTTGATCTATGCGCTGGTGAAGATGAATCCTCTGGAAGTGTATAAGGCAATGTTTTTCGGAGCTTTTGGCACGACCAGAAAGCTTTGGATCACTTTGAGAGATACGGCTATGCTGCTTTGCATAGGTATCGGTCTGGCGCCGGCCTTCCGGATGAAGTTTTGGAATATCGGTGCTGAAGGTCAGATTCTCGTGGGAGGCGTGGCCACTGCAGTCTGCATGATATATCTCAAGGGCCTGCCGGAAATCCTGCTCTTTGCATGCATGCTGTTTTTGAGCTCGCTGGCCGGCGCTGTCTGGGGACTTATCCCTGCGTGGTTTAAGGCGCATTTTGGTACCAACGAGACTCTGTTCACACTGATGATGAACTATGTGGCTATTTCCATCACATCGTTTTGCGTATCCAAATGGGAAAACCCTTACGGCTCCAACTCCGTAGGTATCATCAACCCCGGCACCAAGGAAGGATGGCTGCCTGATCTTTTCGGTCAGCAATATCTGATCAATGTCTTGATGGTAGCCGCACTGGTGGTACTCATGTATATCTACATGGAGCGCACCAAGCATGGCTATGAGCTGGCTGTAGTCGGCGATTCTGAAAATACTGCCCGCTATGCAGGTATAGACGTAAAAAAGGTTATCATTCGCACCATGCTCCTTTCCGGCGCCCTTTGCGGTTTTTCAGGATTCCTGGCCGTATCGGGAGCCAGCCATACCATTTCCACGGGTACGGCGGGCGGAAGAGGATTTACGGCCATCATCGTGGCGTGGCTGGCGAAGTTTAACACCTTCACCATGGCGCTGATAGCCCTGCTTCTGGTATTCCTGGACAAGGGCGCCGTGGAGATTGCTTCCAAATTCAACCTAAACGATTACGCATCCCAGATCATCACGGGCATTCTGCTCTTCTTCATCCTGGGCAGCGAATTTTTCATCAACTATCGTCTGGTATTTGCTCACAAAGAAAAGCATGCCGTTCAGGCAGAAGGAAAGGAGGCCTAGGACATGACAGGAATAATCACACTTATTCAGGCAGCCATCGTTTTCGGTACTGTTATCATGCTGGGCGCCACCGGTGAAATCCTTGCGGAAAAATCCGGCAGCCTGAACCTGGGCGTTCCGGGTATCATGTATATCGGCGGAATCTCCGGCCTTGTGGGCGTATTCTTCTACGAAAGAGGGAATGCCGATCCAAATGGCTTTGCATGCCTTGTCATAGCCATGAGCTGTGCCATCGCAGCATCGTTTCTGGCAGGACTGCTCTACAGCTTCCTGACGATCACTCTCCGTGCCAATCAGAACGTAACGGGTCTGACACTCACCATCTTCGGCTCAGGTATCGCCAACTTCATCGGTGGTTCACTCAACAAGCTGGCAGGCGGAGTGGGACAGATTTCCGTGGCAGCTACTTCGAAGGTGTTCAAGACATCCCTGCCGGGAGTAAGCGACATGGGCGCTATCGGAAAGCTGCTCTTTTCCTATGGATTTATGGTTTATCTGGCAGTGATCCTGGCAATTGTGGTTCAGTGGTACATTTTCAAGTCCCGCTCCGGTCTGGCATTGCGTGCTGTGGGTGAAAATCCGGGTACTGCGGATGCTGCCGGCATCAACGTGACCAAGTACAAGTATCTGGCGACTTCCATTGGTGCTGCCATTTCCGGGCTTGGCGGTCTCTATTATGTAATGGACTACACCAAGGGCACATGGGCCAACGACGGCACCATCGAAGCTCTGGGCTGGCTGGCTCTGGCATTGGTTATCTTCGCCACATGGAAGCCTGCCAACACTATCTGGGGTTCATACCTCTTTGGTATCCTCTATTGGATGTATTTCTATATCGGCGGTCTCACACGCAGCTCTCAGGAACTTTTCAAGATGCTGCCTTACATCGTGACCATTCTGGTGCTCATTTTTGTCAGCACCAAGAGAAGACGCGAAAGCCAGCCGCCTGCTGCTTTGGGACTCTCGTATTTCCGAGAGGAACGATAGGGCGCAGCATCGTAAGGGTATAAGCATAAGATGATAAGATTGTAATATCAAAGCCGCTTCCGTCGGGCATAGCCTTTCGGGGGCGGCTTTCCTTTCAGACGCCCGCTGCATCTCGCCGCAGACACATCTAGCCGCAGCCATATCTCGCTGCAACTTCTGACGTCGTGGTCGTCACTTCGCCATCTGTGCCGCATGCGTGCCCGGCCCGGCAGGCATTGCTACTATGCCGCCTCCGCCGCGGGCGCCACTTTCCCATCTGCGCCTGTCTGCACTACTGTCGTAGCCGCCATTACTGCCGCAACCGTAAAAAGCAGCAACTGCGCCCGGGCACTCTGCTCCCTAAATTTTACAATAAGCATAAATAGTGGAAATTTTACAGAGAGATGTCGCTGAAATGGCCCAATATTTGTAATTTTTTAAAAAAGCGGCTTCTGCAAGGAAGTAAAAATTCGGATTTACAGAAAAATGGGCGATAAGAGGAGGTTTTTCTGTAAAATTCCCAATAATTATCAGGGAGGATTAGCGTGAAGTGCCGAATTACAGATAAAGTCGATTTGCGAGAGTCGTTCTCTGTAAGCATTACAGAGGATAGACAAACAAATGGGGGTTTTTTTGTAATTCCGAATTTAGGTGGTGCGGCGAAGTGGAAAGTTGCGCGGAAGGCAAAATGAGCGTGGAAAGTTGCGCAAAAGGAAAAATGAGCGCGGAAAGTTGCGCGGGAGGCGAAATGCACATGGAAAATTTTAGCAAGTAAATTTGCTTGAAAAAAAGGTATATATGAAGTATATTAGGAATGTAAATTTTGAGTTTGGGATTTAAGGCAAGGTAGAAACTTTATGAGAAGAGTACTGAAAATTGTTTTATCCTGGCTGATCATCATATGCCTGCCTATTATTTCAATAGGCACGTCTGCAAATATGCTTTTCAGGCTCCCGGACATTTATCAGTTTCAGATGAATGCGTCCCGGGTGCTTTCTTCCTACAATGCAGGGGGGCAGGAAGAGAAAGTGGCGCAGGCTATCGGCAAATATATGCAGTATCGGTCCGGAGAATTTCAATATCAATATGATGAAGAGGAGGAAATGGCGCTTCTCTTTTCAAAGAACGATCAGGAAGGGATGGCAGGGCTGCGGAAGCGGCTGAATATCTCCCTTGCGTTGGTGGTTTTGTCGGCATTGATCGTCATTTTTACTTATGTGATACTTATAAAAGATGAAAATCTGGAGATAATAAGGATAAGGTTCAAAATGTCTTTGTTGCTATACTTTGCGGGTACTGCCATAGCCACAGTATTTTCGTTGGCGCCGGCACTTAACGACAGGATGCTTTCAAGG
>CAMPBN010000036.1 GCA_946638265.1 uncultured Bacillota bacterium | reverse complement strand
TGTAGAGAGCGTCTGCCAGCTGCGGATCGTATTCGCCTTCCGGCTTTGAAAATTCGGCTACCAGAGCTCCGATGACATCGTAAAGATTGTTTGGAGCCTGCGCCTGAACATTTTCCACTGTGATGGTGCCGTCTGCTGCCACTGCGATTTTGGTGCCTTCCACAGGCGTGCCGCTGATGGCATCAAATCCAAGTGCTGCTTTGAGAGCTTCGCTGTCGGCATAGGTCTCGCTGCTGTCGTTGGCATTGACCCACTTGGAGCCGTCATAGGTAAATTCCTTTCCAAAGGATGTGGCTGCTGTAGCATTTCCGGAAGTCTTAACCACCGAAGAATATACTACGGAACCGTCTTTAGGATTTGTGAGACCGGACATTCCGTATCCCACTACATCGATACCTGTAACGGAATATTCAAATACTGTATTTTTATCGACACGGCCGTTTGCCAGAAATTCCGGCGCCAGGCCTATATCGAGGTATAGCGAATCATCGCTCAAAGCTCTTACGGTTGCATCCTCCTGATCGGTTGGAAGTTCGGAGAGGGCATGGCCGTTGTAAAGCAGCTCGCCGTTTGCACCGAGTGTGAACGGTTTCTGATCCGTATTGGATCCGCCAAAGATGTAAAATCCCGAGTCGTTGGTATTCAGAGCCTGGAATATCTGGTCCTGAATGCTCTTCAGCTCTCCGGCTATGATCTTGCGACCGTCTTCGCCTGTCGGAGTATTGAGGGACTGCACGATCTTGCCCTTGGCTTCTTTGAGCGTGCTTTCGATACCCATCAATACCGATTCGGAGCTGGTAAGAACTGCATCTGCGTGGGAGAGGTTGGATTTGTAGCCCACATTTCTCAAAAGAGAAGTACGTACCTGATATGCCTTAACTGCTGCTGCGGTGTCCTCGGATGCCCTGAAGATCTTCATTCCGGAAGACAGCTGGTTCAGGGAGTTCTGGGTTCCGCGAGTCAGAGCGTTGGTATTTCTCAGATATGTGTTTTGCATCATTTTTGATGTCACTCTCATGGTCATATTGGATTCAACCTCCGTTTTGTCTATTGCGGTGCTTTTTCTTTCTTACACTTATATTATCGGTCACATTCCGGATAACATTAGCTCTTTTTTAATATTTTTTGTGATTTTTTATCTGCCTACCAGGCCTGTGCTGTTGATGAGCTTGTCCAGCATTTCGTCCAGAGCCGTGAAATATCTGGCTGCCGCATTGTATGCACTCTGGAAGGTGAGCAGGTGGCTGGCTTCCTCGTCCAGATTGACGCCCGAAGTGGCTTCTCTGGTATTGTCGATGGATGTCAGCACTGTCTCGCTGGTTTCCAGATAGTTGGCATTCAGCTCTACATCCAGCGCGAGCGTGCCGCCCATAGAGATCAGAAATTCGTTGTAGGTGCCGGTGAACTTCAATGGGGAAGTCTCATCTGCCGGATCTGCATTGAAAGTCCGCTCCTGAGCCACTGCGGATATCATGCGCACCACGTTGTCATTACCGCCAGGCAGGACAGATTCGCCTGTAGCTGTATCGTAGTCCTTGGTGGTCGTGATATAGAGGGCGTTGGACATCCACTCGGCGGAAACCGCCAGATTGGCTGCCGTAATCTCTTTGCTGCCGTCTGAAGGAGCGAAGAGATTTTTGGTCTTGGTGGTAATCTCAGCCGGATCGCCTTCTCCGTTGGTGAAGAGAGCATTCTTGGCAGCTCTGAGCTCGTTGCCGGCAAGCTGTGTGTTTGGTGTAAGGCCTGCCACGGCTGCGGCATTTTTCAAAGTGAGATTGCCATCCGTATCATATGAATAATCTATGCCGAGAGTAAGAGGAGGCTCGAAACTTTCGATATAGCCTTCCATAAACTCTACAGCCGATACGCTGGAAGCAGGGACTGTGATCTGGTTTACCACAACGCCTGTGTCGCTGATGGTTTCGGATACAGTCTTGGATACTATATTGGAAGGATCTGTTGCATCTTCAAACTTGAAGGATGCGGATGCTTCCAGATATTTTTCCATCGACGCCTGGTCGTATTCGAAGGTCTTGGCCACATTGCTGGTGTAAATCTTCATGGCGTCGCTGTTTGTGTCTCTGGTCTGGATGCTGTTCAGTTTGTTGTAGCCGTCTGCAAAATTCTTGGCGAATGTGTTCAGAGTATCGAGATAGTAAGGGATGCCTCTGAAATCGTTTTCGCCTTCTTCGGTATTTGCATAGTCGCCGTGGCCGTTCAGCATATCCAGGTAGCCGCTGATGCTGCCTGTGTTGAAATAGTCTGTCAGGTCGTCATAGTCCACGCTCTTTGGAGTGCCCGGAAGGCGGAATGTGGTATCCATTGCGATCCTGACTTTATCGCCATCGTCAAACACCTGCAACGTGTTGGCCTTGGTATGATCCACCAATCCGATGGAAGTGGCGGTGTTTTCGTCCACGAGAGATATGGATACATGCTCGAGGATGAGACCGTCAGCCACTTCGTCTGCGGTAGTGGTTACTTTTATATTAGCCATTTTGGAGAGCTCGTCGATCAGAGTGTTACGTCTGTCCATAAGCTCGTTTGGATTGTTTCCATATAAGAATTCTTCTCTGATCTGGCCGTTCAGCTCTGCGATGCTCTGCACCGTGGAGTTGAAGTCCGTGCCGACCGTAACGCTGGCCAGGTCGTAAGCCTGCTGATCGCGAACCTGAGAAAGCTGGTTCGAATATACATTCAGCATCTGTACCAGCTGCTGGGCAGAGGTACGCACCACCAGACCGATGTCTTTGCTGGTAGGATATTGGGAGAGATTTTGCAGCTGGTTTACAAAATCGTCAAATTGATTTTGCATACCCTTGGTGCTGATCTCATCGAGTACATTTTCAATATCTTTAAGACCGGTGGAGATGGAGTCGTACCTGCCTGTGTCGGCCGCTTCGCTGCGGTATCTGGCATCCAGGAAAGTATCTCGGATCTGTACGGTGGTAGTGGCTGCCACACCATTGCCTGTGCTAATCAGGCGCTGGTCAAATCTGGCTTTGTATCCGGACAGAGTCTGGGATTCAAGCACAGTCTTCTGGCGGGTATAGCCTTCAGTATTCATATTGGAGATGTTGTTGCCCACTGTGCTGGTAGCGGCTGTTGCTGCTGCCATGGCACGGTATGACATGTATACTGATGCGAATGTGGAACCCATAATATTCTCCTTCGTTCTTGGTGTGATAACTTTTTCTTCTATTTATATATGTGCTGCAGCGAATCAGATTTAATTGCCTGATCGCCGCTGAGCGTCTCTTTTATAATAAGGAAATTTTTAGTTTTTTATTTTGGATGTTTTATTAGCTATTTAAAACCCATATTGTAAAAAAGCTAAAAACATAACAAAATTACAAAACTATATATTTATCCGGCGCAAGCCGCATGGCTACGCGTCCAGATGAAAGGATTGCGGGAATCGGGAAGTCTGTACTTCTCCTGCCTGACTGTTGTATGTGGTATTGTCAACTGCGCCCATGGCGTCCAGCCTGCGCTCGATGCCATAGATCTTGGATGAAAGGAGTTCCTTGCACTTGTTGCGGTAGAAGAGCACCTCCTGAAGGACAGTCTCGTACTTGTCGTGGAGCGCTCTGAATCTTTCGCCTTCACCATTCGGAAGTCCGGCGGCGAGGGTACGCAGATTGGTGTTCGGAACTTCAATATCCCTGGAAAATTCCGCTATCTTCTCGGAAAAATGTTTGGTCTTCAGAATCACTGCCTGCTGAGCGTTCATACTCGCATCAAGACTGACGGTGTCATCAGCCGAAATGGCGGCCAGCTCGTCTTTGAGCATAGGAATAATACCCTCGTACAGTCCGAGAATTTCCGTCATGTAGGCATAGAGGCCATCTAAAGCCTTGTAATGTTTTTCTGAAAAAGTAACTTTGCTCATAGTAATCTCCGGATTGCAAGATTCATAAGATTTCCGATGTGGTCATGTGCAGGGGATATCTAGCCGAGGATGGCTTTTGCCAAGAGCTCGGAAGAAACATTGTAAGTGCCGTCGGAGATTTCCTGGGAGATCTCGGCGATCTTGTTGTTTCCGCCTACAGTTACATCGTAAAGGATTGCGGACTTAGCTACCGTAAGGCGCTTGTCTTCGAAATTCCCCGAGTAAGTGGAGGAGATTTCCGCACTGTCCACACTGTTTTTCATAGTGTACTTTTTGTTTTCTTCGCTGCTGACGTTGCGATTAACGTCGTTGTTCTGATCGCGAACCTGCTTTGGCTGTAAAGCTTTGTCGTTGTTTACGAAACTAATTTCCATGGTATTCCCTCTTTCCTTGAAATTATCAGGTGTTGAGCCGCCCAAATCGGGCTGCCCGGCGAAGTTCTTCTACTCCGCTCGTAAATATTATCGGTCGCACCTTAGAGAACTTTAGAAAAAAATTAAAGTTTTTTAAAATTTTTTCGGATTTTTTCCAAGGGCACCCGCAGCTTGCATTTTTCAGGCGAATCCGTGCGCCGGATACACCCAATATAAATTTACTATAATTTACAGAAAAGTCAATCCATATCGGCGATTTTTCTTGCAATTGCATTCGCTAAAAATTGTTTGAATTTTCATTGAAAAATGTTGAAAAGTTGAGCGTTTTATAGTAGAATTATAGCAGTACGATGCGGGTTTTATATTCTATTTAAAATGCAAAATGAAAGGAGGATGAGAAAAATGATAGGCGACAGCATATCCTCGTCGGTTGTAAAAAGAGCGCTTGACGGGGTTTGGGAGCGGCAGAGAGCTATCTCTACCAACCTTGCCAATTATGACACGCCGGGTTTCAAAGCCAAGGTGGTCACTTTCGAAGATGCGCTTCGCGAAGAAGTGATGAAGATCCAGGATACGGCCAAGACCAGAGAAGAGATCAGATCTCATCTTCCGGCCATCGAAAATACCAACATCAGAGTTGCCGAGGACAGAACGATTTCGCAGAGACTTGACGGCAACAACGTAGACATGGACGGCGAAAGCATCGAGCTGGCAAAGGCCCAGCTGCAGTACATGTATCTGACAAACAGCATGACGAGCATGTACGCAAGACTCAAGACTGCACTCAGCAGCAACAACTAAAAGGGGACGACCGGTGGTATTGAAAGCGCCGGTGGGGAGGAAAAAAGATGACGGATTTCTTAAAATCTCTGGATATAAGCGGATCCGGCCTGACGATGCAAAAGCACAGGCTTGACATAATATCCCAAAATATTGCGAACGCGGAAACCACCCGTACCGAAAGCGGTGGACCGTACAGGCGCAAGGTTCCGTACATTCAGGGTCAGGACAACAAAGACGTAAGATTCAAAGAAGTGCTCGAGGCGGCCAAAAACGGCCATATATCGGCCAGGGCGCAGGCTCAGCTGGCGGCAGCCCGCAGAGGCGAGACCTACAGCAAGGCCACAGAGTTCATGGACGAGGACCTGCGAGGCGTCAAAGTGGGCGCCATTTTGGAAGACCAGACGGATTTCGTTCCGGTCTACGATCCGGACCATCCGGATGCTGACGAAAACGGATATGTGATGTATCCGAACGTGGATGTCACTCAGGAAATCATCGACGCCATGGACGCCAGCCGCACATACGAAGCAAACATTACGGCCTACAATGCAGTGAAGGAAATGCTGCAAAGGGCCATGGACATGAAAATCTAGGAGGTAGAAAATGAGTTATATAGTACCGATCTCCGGCGGAATAGACGCCAGCAAACTCAAATGGGTGCAGGAAGCCAATCAGAAGCTCCACCCGGCTTCGGAAGTTCAGAAGCCTGAAAGCGCATTCAAGACAATGCTGAATGATGTTATCGGCAATGTCATCGAGACTGAAAATCAGACCAAGGTGGATGCATACAATCTTTCCATCGGCAACATGGACTCCATGCATGACATGATGATCAACGAAATGAAAGCTGAAATGGCACTCGAAAGCATGGTTCAGATCAGAAACAAGCTTCTGGATGCCTACAAAGAAGTAATGAACACCAACCTGTAATCTCAGGCGGACAGACTTTGGAGCAGCGAACTTAGAGGGTATGAATGAACGAGAGGCTTAAAAAGATCACAGACCCCATCAAAACGTTTTGGGGCGGTCTCAGCATGAGAGTCAGGATCATAATCATCGCGGTGATTCTTGCCGTTTTGATTCTTGCGCTTGTGCTGACAATGACATTGAACAAAACAGAATATGTGACCATCTATTCGGACCTGAGCGAGACCGAGACCTCTGAGATTCTTAAAGCTCTGAGCGACCAGGAGATAGAGGTGAGAGTGGTGGACGGCAATGCCATTCAGGTACCGGCAGAACAGGAGTCTACGGTCAGAATGTCGCTGGCCACGGCGGGCTACCCGAAGAGCGGCCTTTCCTACTATCTCATCGAAGAAAATTCGAGCATGCTGACCACCGACTACGAGAGAAGGCAGTATGAGACGCTGCAGCTCCAGGAAAGACTGGGCGCGTCCATCGAAACTCTCGAAGGCGTGAAGCAGGCCATCGTTACGCTGGCTCAGCCTGAAGAAAGTGTTTTCTATCTGACCGAAAAGACGGAGCCTACCGCTTCGGTAGTGGTTCATATGAAGACCGGTCAGGAGCTCAAAGAAGAGCAGGTGGAAGGTATCAGAAATCTGGTGGCTTCGGCAGTCAAGGGCCTGACCACCAATAACGTTTCCATCACGGACGGACACGGCAACAGCCTGACTTCAGACGAAAGCTCAGCGGCGGACGCAAAGCGCACCCGTCTGGCGGCCGAGGTGGAAAGCGCCATCAAGAAAAAAGTGGAACACGTGCTGGAAGGACCTTACGGCGAAGAGCATTTCAAGGTTTCCGTAGCGGCCACCATCGACACTGACAACCTCGTCCGCGAGGAGATGAACTATTATCCTTCAGATCCTCAGAACAACGGCAACAATACGGGTGTTGTCAACGAAGAAACACATGCAACAGACAATTATTCCTCCAATTCGGGGGATGGCGGAGTGCCGGGAACATCCACAAATGCCGATGTGACCGAATATCCGACGGGGGACGGCAACAGCCAGACTTCTTCGGACTCCACCAGTGACAATATCAAATACGACGTTTCATACGTCAAGACGCTTTTGGAGAAGAACGGAGCATATATCTCCGCTTTGTCCATCGGCGTGGTAGTAGACAAGAACAGTTTCGACCCGGGCGAAAGGGAAAACCTCACCAATCTGGTGTCCGGTGCTTCCGGTGTTCCGAGCGAAAGCATCACGGTAGAGAGCTTCAAATTCTATGAAGAGCCGACCGAGCCTGAAATAGAAGAAGGCGGCCTGGGCCTGATAACATATGCCATCATTGGCGTTTTGGCAGTGCTCCTTCTGGCAGCTATCATCGCATCCATACTTATTCGCAGAAGGCGCAAGCAGCTGGAAGCAGAGGCGCTTGCGGAAGCAGAGCGTCTGGAACAGGAAAGACTGGCTGCAGAAGCATTTGGCGAAGAAGTGGATACGGAAGAGCCTCTTGGTCCTATCGAACGTATCGACAACGCTTTGGTTGGCGAAATCAAAGACTTTACAATTAACAACCCTGAGGTTGCAGCCCAGATGATCAAGCAATGGCTGCGCGCAGACGAAGAAAGGTAAGAATATAAAGGGGACAGCCTATGGCCAAGAAAAAAATGAAAAAAGGCGAAGTAGTTGAGGAAGCTGCTGAAGAAGTGGCAGCTGCCGAAGCTCCCGGTGGAGGAGACGCCTCCGGCAATATGGCTGAAGCCCTCAGCGGCAAAAGCCTGCGGTTTGCTGAAACCGATGCCCTGACACCTCGCCAGAAAGCTGCGCAGATTATCATCGCTCTGGGCGATGATGCGGCAGCCGCCATATACAGAAATCTTCCTGAAGAAGATGTTGAAAAACTGACATATGAAATCACCAGATTCGAGTCCGTTTCACCGGAAATCTCGGATATGGTGGTCAAAGAATTTTACGGACTTTGTGTAGCTCAAAAGGTATATCTGGAAGGCGGCATCAACTACGCTAAGACCGTTCTGGAGAAGGCCTTCGGACCGCAGCAGGGCAACCAGCTGCTGGACCGCGTTACCAAGAGCATCCATACCAAAGCCTTTGAATTTATCAGAAAAGCGGATGCAAAGAATATCATGAACATGATCATGAACGAGCACCCGCAGACCATCGCTCTCATACTTTCGTATGCCAAGTCCGAGCAGGCTGCACAGGTTATTTCCGAGCTGCCAAAGGACATTCGTATCGAAGTAGTAGAGAGAATCGCCAAAATGGACAGAACCTCGCCTGAAATCATCAAGCAGGTTGAAAATATTCTGGAGCGCAAGTTCGACTCCGTAATTTCCGTAGAACTGATGGAAGTCGGCGGTATCGACTACATCGCGGAAGTTATGAACTCTGTCGACCGAAGCGCGGAAAAATACATCTTCGACGAGCTGTCCCGCAAGGATCCGAAACTCACGGACGAAATCAGAAAGCGAATGTTCGTATTCGAAGATATCATCGTTCTGGACTCCTACTCCATCCAGAGATTTATCAGAGAAGTGGAGACCAAGGACATGGCGGTGGCCCTCAAGGGCTCCAACAAAGATGTTTCGACCGTTATCTTCGCCAATATGTCACAACGTATGGCAGACACGGTTCGAAGCGAAATGGAATACCTCCACAATCTGCGTGTGCGTGACGTAGAAGAAGCGCAGCAAAAGATTGTAGCTATCATAAGACGACTCGAAGAAGAAGGCGAAATTGTAATTATGAAGGGTGGAAAGGATGAGATAATTGAGTAGAATTGTCAAAGCCCGCTATGTTGAAGTAATTCCGAATCCCGAAATAGAAAAGGCAAAGGAAAAGCCTGCGCCAAAAGCGGAGCCTGCAGCTCAGAGCGAGCCGCAAAAGCCGGAATTGAAGGAACTGGCGCCGCAGCAAAGTCCTGCGCCGGCAAATCAGGGAAACATTGCGGAAGATATCAATCCTGCCAATTTTGTTGACGACCTTGGACAGACGCTGTTCGGTCAGCTGCCTACATCGGCGGCAGACGTTCAGATCACCAGGGCTTTGGAAGAAAGCAAAGCCATCACCAGAAAAGCCGAGATGGATGCCCTGCGCATCACAAGCGCAGCTGAAGCCGAGGCTGAAAAAATAAAAAAAGA
>CAMPBN010000035.1 GCA_946638265.1 uncultured Bacillota bacterium | reverse complement strand
AGGTACATGTGTATGTCCGTGCAGAAAAATTTCGCCCTTCTTCAGCGGCGGTATATTTTCCGTATTGAAGACATGGCCGTGAGTTGCGAATATCATGCGGCTGCCGTGCCAGAGAATCGCATTCTCCGCAGTGATAGGGAATGTCAGTGTCATCTGGTCCACATCCGCGTCGCAATTACCGCGCACGCAAATGATATCGTCTCTATGCTCGTTCAGCATCGGGATCACCAGCTTTGGATTGTAGTCTCTGGGCAGGTCGTTTCTCGGCCCGTGATAGAGCAAATCGCCCAGGAGCAGCAGTCTGTCCGCTCCCGATTCCTCAAAAGTTTTTAACAATTTCTCCACATAGTAGGCGGACCCGTGAAGGTCCGATGCTATCATAAATTTCATATGAAATCTCCTTTTGTTACTGCTTACTGCCAGTCTCCGCCGGAGCGGCTGTATCTTTTCATCATCTTTTCGATACGGGCATTTTTCCCTCTTTCGGCCAGATAATATTCTCTTTCCTCTTCAGTCAGCGAATCCAAATCCCGGATATGCTTCCATACAGGCTTTGGCAGGAATGCCAGATATACGAGAGGCGATACGATCAAGATGTCCGCGATCAGCCATGTGAGAATCGTCAGGAGCACGGCAGAATCAGCCATCTTTCCAAGCGTAAGTCCCACCACCGCCACAACGCCGGCTGTAGCCACTATCAGCGGCAGATAAAATCTGTTCACCTTTTCCATGCCGCCCGCCAGCTCATCGTCAAAGAAAAGCGTCTGCAGGCGTCTGTAAAGATATTTGCCGAATCTGAAATCAGTTATCGAAAGCAGCAGCGCCAGCGAAAAATCGCTTTTATGCGCGAAAGGGGCAGGCCGCTTCGGAAAAAGCCGTAGCAGCCGGTTTGCCTTCTGGTTTGGTTTGCCTGTTTTCGCCGCGAATGGCAGCATCCGTATCTTCGCCTTCAAAGACCATGCTGTGGATCAGATTCCCTTCGCCCGTGAAAGTGATTTTCATAGCCGGACATTCATTGATGATCAGTTGCTCGCCATCCTTCATCATTACGGAATTTCCGTCAAAATTTACGACTGCGTAGCTGCCTGTGCAGAAAAAAGCGTGGGTGACAGCTTCTTTCAATTCCAGTTCGGCAGCTTTTTCCGCAAGCTTCAGCACTTCCAGTCGGCCGGTATAGCCTTTTCTGGTCATAAGATTGTAGTCTGTGATCTTGCCAAAGCTCTTGGTTTTCCACGCTCCGTCGAAATAGTCATATTCCAGACGTCCCAGCTTGACTGAACGGATGCCTTCGTATGAAAGCACCACTTCGCCCTGCAGCACGCCTAGGATGCGGTTGTAGTCCGGAAGATCCGTAAAATCCGATTCCTCCAGATCCACCGTGGCAGACGAGAGTCTCCAGATGAATTTTCTGTCCGCATACTGCTCACCCGCAGGATAAATCCCAAGCTGGGTGGTGGTGCCGCCTGACCACTGACTTACAACATAATCTTCTTTTTTGTTAAGTTTGAATTCCATTTGTGTCGCTCCTGTGAAGCTTTATTTTTTCATGCCCGAGGCTTCGATGATGATCCTGGCACATTCCTCGATACCGAGCTTGCCGCTGTCCAGCGACATGTGGTAATTCTGGGACATGCCCCACTCTCTGCCTGTATAATGCTTGTAGTAGACTTTTCTCTTCTTGTCCTTTTCGGTGAGACGTTTTTCCGGAGACTGATTGGTCTCGCCATAGAGCCTTACGATGCGCTCCGCCTTCGTTGCCATATCTGAATGGATGAACACGTCAAAGCAGTCGTCTCTGCCCTTGAGGATGTAGTCGGCGCATCGGCCGATGATCACGCACGGCTCTTTTTCAGCCAGTTCGGTGATGATCTTGTACTGGACAGTCCATAGGAAATCGTTCATGGACATGCCTCGATCGGGTACCGTCGGATTTTGAATCCCAAAGGCATAAGCCAGCCAGGATTTGCCCGGGGCGTGCTCTCCTACTTCCTCTATATAGTCTTCGTCAAAGCCGGTCTCCGTGGAAATCTGCTTGACCAGTTCCTTGTCGTAGCACGGCAGCCCCAGCTGTTCCGCCACCATCTTGCCGATGGTATGTCCGCCGCTTCCGAATTCTCTGCTGATAGTTATTATTCTGGTCTGTGCCATAAATATCCCTCACTTTTCAATAATGTGGATCAGGACAGCATCTCTGCCCTGTTTCTTCCGTGTTCTTTTGCCATGGCAAGTGCTTTTTCCGCACCCGCTGTCATCTTATCCAGTTTTTCTCTGGCATCTGCCGCATACACGCCTACGCTCACCGTCACATAAGGCGAAACCGGAGAGGCATTGTGGAAAAGCTTTGCCTCCCTTACCTTGTCCACAATGGACTCCGCAAGTGCAGGAAGCTTTTTCTCGTCTATCTGTTTGCTGAACATAACGAACTTTTCGTTGCCCAGATGGAAAACCTGGGTTTTATCGTCCTCCGCGCAAGCTTTCAGTATATCAGCCACTTTTCTCAGGCATTTCAATCCTTCAGAATATCCATAGTTGCCGTTATAAAGTCTGAAATGATCGATGTCTATGCGAAGGACGCCGATTTTTCCGAAAATCCCTCGCTTTTGCAGGAATTCCTGCATGCTGGATTCACCGGGAAGCCCGCATGTAACTTCCACTCTCTGCTTTTTAACAAATTGCTTAAAATCCTCAAACAAGTGGTCATAATGAGCGTCTATGCCGCTTTCCTTCACCTCGCTGAGGATATCTATCAGCACAGTCTGCTCTTTGCGGCTTTCGGTTTCCCTGCCTGCTGCCGCAAGCGCCTCGGAAAGCCTGAGATGCGCTGCTTTTTCGTAAATGCTGCCCAGCTTCACAGCCAGTTTAAGCATTTTAGTATACTCTTCGATGGCTGCAGTGTAGTCCTCCACTGCCATATCATAGTCGCCAAAAGTTTCTGCAAGATGGAAATCAAAGTTTGAAAGAGGGAAATTGTCTTTGTGTCTTTCGTAGAGCTTTTTCGACTCTTCCAGAAGTTCCTCAACATCCTCCATATCCTCGTCTTCAGAAGCGATATAGTAGCATGCCATGAGCCACTCATGGATACTTTCAAACTCCTCCCTGATGTTAACCTGCGTCTCGTCGATATAGTCACGCATCCTGTCCATCGCATCCATCGCCTGTTCGAAGCTGCCCATACGCAGGCAGCAGATGGTACGATTGGCCAGAAGCATGCATTTCAGGTTGGCTGTGATGTTCCTGTATCTGATGTTGGACGCAATATTTTCGTAAATAGCCATGGCATCTCTGTATCTGCCAAGGTCTACATAGCCCTCTGCGATTACATGCAGAGCCATGCATTCCATCTCCACATTTCCGCGTTCGTAGCAGAAATCTCTGGCGCGGACGAGGTAGTCCAGGCCTTCCTGGAAATCGTTAAAAATGGTCTTGTAGATAAATCCTACATGCAGGTAAACTCTGCCGTTTCGCGGCGACTGGGAACGGGATGCAAAGTCCAGAGCCTTTTTCATATACTCCAGCACCTCATCCTTGTCGTCCTGATAGCGCTTGTACCACAGGATGTTCACATAATGCAGAGCCAGTTCGTCATAAGCTCCGAGTTCTTCAAAGACGGCGGACGCCCTGTCAAAATATTCGCGGGACTTTTCCATATCCTTTTCCACATAAAAATATATGGATTTGTAGGATATGATCTTGGCTTCGAAAAGCCTGTCTCCCATCTTGAGCGCCAGTTCCTCCGCCTTCTCCCAGTAGGACATAGCCTCTTCCAGGGCCTCCAGCTTGTATTTGAGCACTCCCAGATCGTAATAAACCAGCAATTTCACATCGTCATCATATTCGTCGATGTTTGCAAGATGATTTTCGAGGTCCTTCTGATACTGGCTCAGCCCAAGATGGCTGAGGCAGAACTCGCAAGTGCCCTCAAAATATGTAACATAATCCTGTAATTTACCTTTCACATCTGCACCTTCAGTGGAACACCACATAATATTCCTTCCTCGCTAAACTTTAAGCTTTCTAAAATCCCGCCTTTTTCAGGGCTTTCGCGCCTGCATTGGCAGCATTTGCTTTCATATGGCGGGCATGATGCGCTTTTTTGATAAGCCCCGCATCACAGCTTTGTTCGTGGGATGCGCCCAGATCTAGGCCAAGCCCGTTTCTATATATTCTAGCCTCTTCACGCAATTGCTTTGCAAGCCAATCGTTTTCCCGGTCGTCCCAGAGGTCTTTTCCGATATTGGTCTTTTTCTGACCTTGTTTTGGCATCTTCGCGAAGTTTTGGTTGTCACCTTCGAAAATTGTATGAAGCCCCGGAAGCTTTGGCGACGGAAAAAGTGTTTCCGCTTCCTCCTCGTCATCATCGAAGTCGTTGAGAATCTCAGTCATCTCGCCGCTTTGATCGATCTTTTCGAAAAATGTAAATATAGGTCCGAGAAAAGCTTTGACCAGCTTGTATACCAGCGTCGTCATAAGCGAAATCATTTTTCTTCTCCTTGTCCGCCACTATTTCTTAACCACTTCTGAGAGGGCTGAAATAGTGCCTGCCAGATTGGAAATATCGGACGGAACCACAATCTTTGTAGCCTGGCCGTCTGCCATCTTCTCTGCTGTTTCGAAAGATTTGAGTGTGATATAGCCGCTGCCCGGATTTGCTTCGTTGATGAGCTTGATGGACTCTGCCTTCGCGCGCTGTACTGCCAAAAGAGCCTCAGCTTCACCTTCCGCCTCGCGGATGCGCTGCTGCTTCACGGCTTCGGCCCTCAGGATAGCTGCTTCCTTTTCACCTTCTGCCAGCGTGATAGCCGACTGCTTCTGGCCTTCTGCCGTCAGGATTGCTTCTCTCTTTTCTCTTTCTGCCTTCATCTGCTTTTCCATGGCATCCTGGATGCTCTTTGGAGGCGCGATGTTCTTTACTTCTACGCGGCTTACCTTGATACCCCACTTGTCCGTAGCTTCATCAAGGATGGTAGTGATCTTGCCGTTGATCTCGTCTCTGGAAGTAAGTGTTTCGTCCAGAGTCATGGAACCGATGATGTTTCTCAGTGTAGTGGCGGACAGGTTTTCGATGGCTGCCACAGGTCTTTCCACTCCATATGCAAAGAGCTTCGGATCCAGGATGTAGAAGAATACTACCGAGTCTACCATCATGGTAACGTTATCCTTTGTGATAACAGGCTGCGGCTCGAAGTCTGCCACCTGCTCCTTCAGGGATACTTTCTTTACGATGCGGTGGAGTACAGGAATCTTGAAATGCAGGCCTGCGTTCCAGGTGCATCTGTACTTACCCAAGAATTCGATAATCCATGCGCTGGCCTGCGGCACAATGCGGATGCAGTTCAGCAGGATCACCACGATAATGACAATAAGAATAGGACCAAAAATAAATTCCATAATTTTTCCTCCTGTTTGATACAAGTTTTAAACCTTTTTACATTTTAATACATTTCACGCTTTCAGTAAAGTAAAAACCGTGTGAAAATCTGAACAGAGGCCGTGGGAGCAGGCACCGCATACCCGCCATGTTTCAGATCCGCTTCGAAAGTGCCGCGACGAGCGCGCTGACGGTGCCGTCTGCAAAAGGCACATTGAGCCCGCACTGTGGCAGCATGTTCACATAAAAGTCTTTTGCCGACATGCCGCAAAGTTTGAGATAATCAGCCCATGCGCCTTTGTAGTCTTCCTTCATGCGGACGGCAAACTGCAGAGCACATACGCTGGCCAGGACGTAATCGATGTAATAGAACGGCACCTGGAAGATATGGCCCTGGCGTTGCCAATAAGCTTCTTCCATTATGATGCTGCCGTCAAAATCGATGTGCGGGCGATATATATGTTCAAGCTTTTTCCATGTTTCTTTTCGCTCCGCAGGACTCATTTCCGGGTGCGAGTAGACAATATGCTGGAATTCATCCACCATACATCCGTAAGGAATGAACGAAATGCCGCTTTCAAGGTGCAGCGTACGGTAGTCGTCCGCCCTGTCCCCGAAGAACATCTCCATCCACGGCTCCGTGAAATATTCCATGGACATGGAATGAATTTCGGCAGTTTCCATGCCGATTTCCGCAAACTCGCGGATTTCTTCGTTATTGCCTACGATGTAGCCTTGGAATGCGTGGCCGCTTTCGTGAGTGATGACATCCACATCGCCCTCGGTGCCGTTAAAGTTGGCAAAGATAAAAGGTGATTTGTACTTGGGAATGTACGTCATATATCCACCCTGCTGCTTGTTTTTACGGCCGAGTACATCAAAGAGTTCGTTCTCCATCATGAAATCAAAGAATACTCCTGTCTCGGTAGAAAGTTCATGATAAAGTCTACGTCCTTTTTCGAGGATTTCTTCAGGTGTTCCAATAGGTTTTGGGCTTCCTTCCTTGAGATATACGTCATAATCGTACAGTTTTAGTCCATCTTTGATTTCAAGTCTTTGTTCAATGTTTTTCTGTATCTTTTTGACCAGCGGCATGAAGGATTCCTTCACCTGCTTGCGGAAATTTTCCACGTCTTCTCTGCCGTAGCAGTTTCTACCCATGCGGTAATATCCCAGCTCAACGAAATCTTTGTATCCCATGCGGTGTGCTTGCTCGGTCCTGTTCTTCACCAAGCGGTCGTAGATATCGTCGATTTCCCCGGTTACGCTCTCCATGTAGGCGGAAACAGCCGCCCAGGCAGCCTTTCTTCTGCTTCGGTCCACATCCGTCAGGAAAGGTCTCATCATGGAAAGGTTGTAGGTTTCGCCCTCGAATTCAATCTTTGCGGATGCGATGAGTTTGTCGTATCTGCTCACCAGCGCATTTTCTTCCTGCATGAGGTCGATGATACTCTCATCAAAGGCTTTCAAGGCCACTTCTATGTTCTTGAAGGCCACTTTACCGATGATCTTCTCAAGTTCCGGCCTGAACGGCGACTCGTAGAGGGCTTTCTTATATGCATTGTCCCAGTTGGAGATCAGCGGGGACACTTCGTCGAAGAAGTCATTTTCCTTATCGTAAAACTCGTCCGCAGTGTCTATGGTGTGGCGGATCATGGCCAGCTCAAAGGCCGTCCCCAGGTCATCCGAAAACTCGTAATACTTTTTGTGCACCGCAAAAGCCTCTTCAGCGGACTTCGCGTCCCTCTGCTCCTGAGTCAGCTTTTTGTATGTCGCCTCTACAGCCTTCATATCCGGCCGCGTATAGGGCATATCCTTAAATTTCATATCATATCTCCTTAGTATTAAGTATTCTAAATGCTCCAGGCACGATTGTCGGAGCCTGTCGGACCACGGCTCTCGTCTGTCGCGGGCTTAACGTAGCGGTACTAAGCTCTTGCTTCGCTGAGGTGACTTTATCTCGCTCGCAAATCGCTAAGTGCCGACTACCCGCAACGGTCCGCCCGACTCCAACAACCGCGCCTGCCAATTATCTACAGTTTATTACTCTGAGGGTGGCAATCGTAGCTTTAGTTAATCTGCCACGGCTGGGATGCCCAGGCGCTCCGTAGAATATATGTCGTGAATTTTACCGTAGATGAAGAGTATGAGGCTGCTCAGACTCCACGTGAACGGATATACTATGTAGACCATGTAGATCCGCGGAAAGAACGGCAATATCAGCGTCAGATAGGTGACGCGCACCACGCACCAGCAGACCAGCATAACTCCCATAGGCACCGACGTGCGCCCCGAACCGCGCAATACTCCCGCCATACAGTTGGTATAGGCCAGGAAGAGATAAAAAAATGTCTCCATGTGGGCCTGGTTCACACCAAAGGCGATGACATCGGGGTCGCTGCTGAAGATGCGCAGCATCTGCGGTGCGAATGTAAAGAGCACAATTCCGATGACTTCCGCCAGTCCCATGCCGGCCACAACGCCAAAATGCGCTCCCTTCTCCGCTCTGTCACGCTTGCCGCCGCCCAGATTTTGGCTGACAAAAGTGGTCAGCGCCATGGAAAATGCCATGATCGGCAAAAATACAAATCCTTCTATCTTGAAATAGCTGCCACAGCCTGCCATGGCATCCGGCCCGAAAAAATTGATATGTGACTGCACCACCACGTTGGATATGGCCACAACCGAATTTTGCACTCCCGTAGGCAGTCCCATGCGAAGCTCATTACCAAGAGTTTCCCTGTCTATGGAAAGCCTCCGCAGGCTGATGCGATGCGGACCGCTGACGTGCATCAGATTTAGCAGCACCAAACTGCCGCTGAGCGTCTGAGCTATGACCGTCGCTATGGCCGCGCCTTCCACGCCCATGCCAAAATGTGCTATAAAAAGCAAATCCAGACCGATATTGGTCACCGACGCTATAGCCAGATATATAAGTGGCCTCCTGCTGTCTCCCATAGCCTGGAATATGCCGCAGCAGACATTGTACATAACTATCCCCGGGCCGCCCAGGAAATATATGCGCAGATACAGCGCAGACTTTGGCATTACGGAGGCAGGCGTTCCCATCAGATGCAAAATCGGCGTAGTGATGATTGCGCCCACGCCTGCAAAGGTCAGACCCATCAAAAGCGCAAATGTCACTCCCGTGTGGGCGGCCGTGCTGACAGCTTCATAGTCTCCCGCTCCGTATTTGCTGCCGATGATTACACCCATACCCATAAAAAGCCCGGTGAAAAATCCCACCAGCAGGAAGATAAAACTGCCTGAAGAATTGATGGCAGCCAGATCCGCTTTCGTGGCGAAATTGCCCACAATCACAGAGTCTGCCACATTATATAATTGCTGAAGCATCTGACCGAAAAATATCGGGATGGCAAACAACAATATTTTTCTGTTAATTGAGCCCTCCAGCATATCGTGTCCTCCGTTTAGCCGTAGAGTGCCACGCGCTAAAGCGCTACACTCCTGACATGGGTCCAAAAAAATACTGACTGCCGGCACTATGCCGGCAATCAGTATTATACTTGATTTTCCGCTAAATTTCAAACTGTGAAGGCAAGCATCCGCCATCGCAGCATGAAGGTTATCGGCCGCCGTCGTAACTGTCCATGGCAGCTTCGTCCGCCAGGCGTTTTTGTTCGATAGCTTCGGCCAGGATCATATCCTTGACCTTCATGAGTCTGGTCTGATTGCCTCTCTCATTTTCATCCAGTTTCATCCGTATATATCTGATGGTCATTTCCAATTGAG
>CAMPBN010000034.1 GCA_946638265.1 uncultured Bacillota bacterium | reverse complement strand
GAGAAGCTCAATTTCTTCGCACGCCGATATTTCAGGCACCGGCGTGGTAGCATCTCCCGCTGCCAGATCCATGATTCTCTTGGTCACGATTTCCAGCGGATTTGCAATCCTGTTCTTTAAAATCAATGTAACCAGCACCGAAGCTCCCATGCATATGATGGAAAGAATGATGATAAGGATTAATCCTATTATCAGATTTTTCAGGTTCTCCATCTTGTTGGCCACAACCGCAAAAGACCAGCCGTCAGAGCCTTCAAGCTTGCGGAATACTTCATAATAAGATTGCGAACCTAACTTAACATATTTCTGCGCTGAATCTTCCGCCAGCATATCTGCGGAAACTGCCGCCATATCTTCATAGGATTCATCTTCTTCTGCCAAAGCTTCGAATGTTGTGATCTTGTTTACAACATCCTTATCTTTGTACATAAGTACTACGCCGTCTTTGTCAAGCAGGGAAACGATGCCCTTCTCGCCCACATCGATGTTGTAGAGGAGGTTATAGAAATCATCAAAATTAATTGAGGCATATACAGCTCCGGTAAAGCCCGTGCCGTTGTCTATCGGGGCGGAAGCGAACATTACGGTGCTGCCGTCCGTCTTTCTGATCATGGTCGTTGAAATATATGCATTTCCTGCCATGGCCTCTTTGAAATAAACTCTTTCGGAAATATCAGTGTCGTTATAAGTGTGGCCATTGGCTGCGGCAACGGATGCGTCCCTGAATCCGTATGAATCTGCCAGGCGCTGGAGGATATTTTTTCTCTCTTCGAACGGAATGGAAAGATCCGTTATCTGAGGATTTCTGGCAATGGCCTGCACCGAAATTTTATAGTCAGCCAGTGTGCTCTCGATAAGACGCGCATAGGCATCATTTTGAAGCACTACCTTGCTTTCCATGTCACTTACGGACACCTTGTAAAGAATTACGCTGCTGACTGCTCCGATGAGAAGCGCTATCGCGATTGCAAGCGACAAAGTCCTTTTCATCAGAAGATTTCCGAGTGTCATACTCTTTTGATTCTTCTTCATAATATGTTGCGTCCTTTCATCATTGTGTATTTTTATTTAATACCAAAAATACATATAACGATACATACTTATGATACTTGCAAAATAGACATTTGTAAAGGTTTTTTACAATTTTTCCCTTGAATTTTCAAAAAATTTTAATAATAATCTGTCCAATAAAAAACTCCCGGTGAAAATTCATCGGAAGTTTTTTTGCTGTCTTGTTTCTTTTTCTACTTAAAAAGGTCTTTTATCGTATCCGCAAAGCTCTTCTTCTGGGAATAGCATTCATTGCCAAGTTCCTTGCTCATATTTTCCACAGCCTTCTTCTGCTTTGCTGTCAGCTTGGTCGGTACTTCCAGTTTCACGGTCACATACAAATCCCCTGTTCGGGTGCCTCTGATATGTGAAGTGATGCCCTTTCCTTTCAGGCGGAAAGTGGTTCCCGGCTGCGTGCCTGCCGGCACTTTGTATTTAACACGCTCCGTAAGAGTCGGCACTTCAATGTCGTCTCCGAGAGCCGCCTGCGAAAATGAAATAGGAATATCCAGATAAAGATCGTTTCCGCTACGCTTAAACAGCTTGTGCGGTTTTACGGATATAATAATGTAAAGATCGCCGTCCGGACCGCCGTTTACACCCGGGCCACCCTGACCTCTAAGGGAAATCACCGAGTCATTGTCCACGCCAGCAGGGATGTCCACCGAAACCTTGACTTCTTTTTTGTATTTGCCAAGGCCTCCGCATTTCGGGCAAGGCTTTTCCACAATTTCTCCCGTTCCCTTACAATTGTCGCAGGAAGTTACATTCTGGAACATCCCAAAAGGTGTACGCTGCGTGGTCTTCACCTGACCCGTACCGTTACAATGCGGGCAGGTCTTCTTGGAAGTACCCGGTGCCGCACCGCTGCCTCTGCAATCTTCGCATTTTACATATTTGTTGAGTTTAATAGTCTTTTTAGCGCCAAAAGCCGCTTCTTCAAAAGGAATCTCGATAGCCTTTTGCAAATCTTTTCCCTTCATAGGGCCGTTTCTTCTGCGTGTGCTACCACCGCCTCCGAACATTCCGCCGAACAGATCGCCGAAAATATCCTCAAAGCCGCCGAAGCCTGCACCTCCAAATCCTCCGAAACCTGCGCCTCCGGCTGAAGGGTCCACGCCGGCAAAACCGAAGCGATCGTACTTGTCCTTCTTATCCGGGTCGGACAGGATGCTGTAGGCCTCATTTACCTCTTTGAACTTTTCTTCTGCTTCCTTGTCGCCGGGGTTTCTGTCCGGATGATATTTCATGGCCATCTTTCGGAAGGCTTTTTTTATTTCATCCTCGCTTGCGCCCTTTTGTAAGCCCAGGACCTCATAGTAATCTCTCTTGTTTTCTGCCATTGCATTTACCTCTGAAATCCCCCATCACGGATGTAACGGGGGATTCTTAAAATTTCTGTCTGATTGTTTAGTGATTATTTTTCTTCGTCCACTACTTCGAAGTCTGCATCCACTACGTTTTCAGGCTTTGCAGAATCCTCTGCGGCACCTGCGCCTGCAGCAGCTCCCATGTCAGGGCCTGCGCCCATTCCTGCACCTGCCTGAGCCTGAGCAGCCTGTGCCTGCTCATACAGCTTTGCGGAAATGGTGTGGAACTGCTCTGTCAGATTTTCCGTCTTCTCCTTGATGATAGCGGAATCGTTTGTCTGAAGTGCTGCAGCCAGCTCGTCCTTTGCTCCGTTGATTTTGGACTGTTCCTCATCGGAAAGCTTGCCGTCGAGCTCCTTCATTGCCTTTTCTGTTTCGTAGATCAGGGTTTCTGCCTTGTTCTTGGTTTCGGCATCTTCCTTTCTCTTCTTGTCTTCTTCGGCAAACTGCTCTGCTTCCTTTACCTTCGCATTGATTTCTTCTTCGGAAAGCTTTGTGGAAGAAGTGATTGTGATGTTCTGGCTCTTGCCTGTTCCCAGATCCTTGGCGGATACGTTTACGATACCGTTTGCATCGATATCAAATGTAACTTCGATCTGAGGAATTCCACGAGGGGCAGGCGGAATACCTGTGAGCTGGAAGCGTCCGAGCGTGATGTTGCCTGCGGCCATTTCACGTTCACCCTGCATTACGTGGATATCTACTGCGGACTGGTTGTCTGCTGCAGTGGAGAAAATCTGGCTCTTCTTTGTAGGAATAGTGGTGTTTCTCTCGATCAGCTTTGTGGCAACGCCGCCCAGTGTTTCGATGGAAAGTGAAAGCGGAGTTACATCCAGCAGCAGAACGTTGAGGTCCTCTTCGCCGCCGAGAACCGCGCCCTGAATAGCTGCACCCAAGGATACGCATTCATCAGGGTTGATGCCCTTGAACGGCTCTTTGCCTGTAATCTTCTTAACAGCTTCCTGAACTGCAGGGATTCTTGTGGAACCGCCCACCAAGATAACTTTGGAGATGTCTGCATTGGTTACGCCGGCATCTGCCATAGCCTTCTTCATAGGCTCAATGGTTCTTTCTACCAGATTGCTGGTCAGCTGATCGAACTTGGCTCTTGTGATGTCCATGTTCAGGTGGAGCGGACCTGCTTCGTTTACTGTGATGAACGGCAGATTTACATTTGTGGTCTGTGCGGAAGAAAGCTCTTTCTTAGCTTTTTCTGCAGCCTCTTTCAGTCTCTGCATTGCCATCTTGTCGGCGCGCAGGTCGATGCCGTTTTCCTTCTGGAAGGAATCTGCCATGAAGTTTAAGAGAGCATCGTCGAAGTCGTCGCCGCCCAGCTTAGTATCGCCGTTGGTGGCCAGTACTTCAAATACACCGTCGCCCAGTTCCAGGATGGATACATCGAATGTACCGCCGCCCAGGTCGTATACCAGAATCTTGTGGGAAGCACTTTCTTCTTTATCCAGGCCGTATGCCAGGGATGCTGCTGTAGGCTCGTTGATGATTCTCTTTACATCCAGTCCTGCAATCTTACCGGCATCCTTTGTTGCCTGCTTCTGTGCATCGGAGAAGTATGCAGGTACTGTGATAACAGCTTCCGTTACGGTCTCGCCCAGATAGCTTTCGGCGTCAGCCTTCAGCTTGGCCAGGATCATAGCGGAGATGTCCTGCGGAGTGTACTTCTTTCCGTCGATTTCCACTGTGTATGTGGAACCCATGTGTCTCTTGATGGAAGCGATGGTTCTGTCCGGATTGGTAATGGCCTGTCTCTTGGCAGTCTCACCTACCAGTCTTTCACCGCTCTTGGTAAATCCTACGATGGAAGGAGTGGTTCTGTTTCCTTCCGCATTTGCGATAACTACCGGTTCGCCGCCTTCGTATACGGAGACGCAGCTGTTGGTAGTTCCAAGGTCAATTCCTATAATCTTTCCCATTTTTTCGTCCTTCTTTCTTTCAAAATTTATTTTTCCGGTTGCAATCAGCTTTGCCCCCTAGTTTGCAACCTTTACCATTGAAGGTCTGATGACCTTCCCGTTTAACGAATAACCTTTCTGGAGAACCGCTGTTATATGTCCGCTTTCATACTCGTCCGAGTCCTCCATCATCACGGCGTTGTGGAAGTTCGGGTTGAATTCCTCACCCAGCGCTTCAATCTCATGTACGCCGTTTTTCTCCAGCGCATCCTGGAGCTGCTTGAATATGAGCTTCATGCCTTCACCAAAAGGTGTTTCGCTGCCTTCGCCCTGAGTCAGGGCTCTTTCAAAATTGTCCATGACTTCCAGGACCTGCGTTGCAAGCGGCTCACTGGCATAAGCATAAATCTCTGCCTTTTCTTTTGCGCTTCTGCGCTTGAAATTTTGGAAGTCTGCCATCAGTCTGATGTATTTGTCATTAGTGCTTTCATCGTTTAACAGCTCTTCCGCTTCTTTTGTTTCTTTTTCGTTTTGGACCTCTGCGCCGTCCGCTGCTTCTGCGTCTTCAGCTGCATCAGGCTCATTTTTCTTCTTTGCCTTCACAGCTTCGTCCTGCTTTGGAGCAGTTTCTGCGCTTTCGGCCTTTTTCTTAGCCATCCTTTTCTTCTCCTCCACTCAATTTAAATGTATTGTTCAGATTTTCCGTAAGGTATTCTATTACGGAAGTCACTTCTGCATATTTCATTCTGGTCGGGCCGATAACTCCAATCTTGCCCACCAGCTTGCCGTCTATTTCGTAAGTGGCCGTAATCAGCGAGCAGTCCGGCAGGATATTGCTGCTGTTCTCTCCGCCGATGGTGATGATCATACCGTTGTCGCGATTGATCAAAGTCCGCGTCAGGTACTCCTTGTGATCCAGCATCTGCATGAATGTCTTGGCTCTGTCAATGTCATTAAACTCCGGAATGGAGAAGATATTGGTCAGGCCTTCCATATAGAGGTTTACATCCAGCATGTTTTCCAGAGTCTTCAGGAAGTTCGGCATGATGTTACGCTCCAGCTGACTCATTGCGGTCATATCGTTTTGAAGATTTTCGATAATGTCCACTTTCAAAGCTTCGCTGATGGTCTTGCCGCGGAAAGTATAGGTCAGATTCTTCGAAAGAAGCTCCAGCCCCTCTTCCGTGTATGGTATATTAAGTTTCACCGCCGTGTTGCTGACTCTGCCCGAGCCGCCCACTATCATGAGCACCACGGAGCCTGCGTCCACCGGCAGGATATTGATGTATTTCAGTGTGTCTTCGTCCTGTTTCGGTGTCAATGCAAAGCTGGTCAGGTTGGTGATCTCCGAAAGCAGACTGGCTGCTTTCTTGATGGTCTTTTCCAGCTCGTTCATATTGTCCGAAAGCTTGGAAGAAATGATGCGCTTTTCCTCTTCCGGCAGGTCGTATTTTTGCATCAAGGCGTCCACATAGAGGCGGTATGCCTTGTCGCTTGGGACTCTGCCTGCGGAAGTGTGCGGGTGCGTCAGATAACCCATGTCCTCCAAATCCGACATCTCGTTTCTGATGGTGGCGGGGCTGACACCCATGTCATACTTTTTCGAAAGAGTTCTGGAACCCACAGGCTCGCCCGTGTTGATGAAGTCTGAGATAATTGCCTGCAGGATCTGAAGTTGTCTTTTGCTGATATCCATATCCACCGCGTCCTTTCTCTTTCTTTATTAGCACTCGCTACACCTGAGTGCTAACTACAATACATAATATACCCCCACCCGCTATAAAAGTCAACATTTTTTCTTTAAATATTTCCCGGCTTTTCTTAAAAATTAAAGTCCGCTTTTCTTTTAAATAAAAAACCAAGCGGCATCATCCGACACCGCTTAGCTCTATTTTTTGACCACTCTTCTTCGTTTTTTGAAAAAAACATTTAAAACTTTTTTGCAAATTCATTACATTGCTGAAATTTCAACACTTACAAATTCAGACATGACGCTGTTTGAAATATCTATGCCTTTTTCTGTCAAACTGAGAGAGTCTTTGGAAAGTTTAACAAGACCTTCCATCTCCCACTTCTTTATTTTTGCGCCTGCAAACGCAAATACAGCATCAAATTTTTTGCCAAAAGTTCGCTCAAACTCGGAAAAATTCACACCTTCACGGGTACGAAGCGCCGTGAAGACAAATTCGCCCGCGCTGTCTGCGAGAGTATTTTCGTGAATTTCGGGGTAAACTGCATTGATTTCGTGCTCCGACTCGCTCAAAATGCAGCAAAACTCTTCTGCCGCCCCGTCTTTTTCCCAAAAGTCGATGTATCTTTGGATATCGGCTGCCGCAGTGTAGCGCACGCTGCCCGTAAAGGACGATGCTCCCGCACCCAGCCCGATATACGGCCGAAAATGCCAGTATTTCAGATTGTGGCGGCAGCGGTAAGGCGATATGTCGCCTCGCTTTTGGCCTGCGCCAAGCTTTGCAGCATTTGAAATCTCGTAGTGTTCATAGCCCGCTTCCCTCAGTATCCGCAGCGCCGCATGGTATTCCGCCCTGTCGTCTTCATCAGGAATTTGATCGATTCGTCCTGCTTTGAAATCTTCGAACATGGGCGTTCCTTCCTCCAGCTGCAGGGAATAAAAACTCAGATGCTCCGGTGAAAGCGCCAGAGCCTCTTTCAGCGTCTTTTCCCAAGACTTGCGGCTCTGACCCGGCAGTGCGAACATCAGATCCAGATTGATGTTTTTAAAGCCCGCTTCCCGCGCCATGGCGAAGCTCCTTTTGATTTCGGCGCTATCGTGAATCCTTCCGATGGATCTGAGCACGCTGTCGTCGAAGCTTTGGGCTCCCATGGAGATTCTGTTCACTTTAGACTTAACATAACTAGCAAGTTTATTTTTAGTTAGTGTCCCGGGGTTTGACTCTATTGAAATTTCAGCATTTTCATCGATCATCGCATTTTCCGAGATGCATTCCAGGATTTCCGGAATTGCGCCCTCCGGCAGCAGGCTTGGAGTGCCTCCTCCGATAAATACGGTGTCCACAACGATGCGGCCGAGAACAGCTTCTGCTTCTTTTTTTAGTGCCCGTACATACCGTTCCATCAGCTCCACGCCGCACCCGGGCAGCGAATAAAAGCCGCAGTACCTGCATTTTTGCACGCAGAAAGGAACGTGCACGTAAATCCCGTATTTTTCAGGCTTTTCGCCGCTTTTTAAGTTTTTATTTGGTATGTTTGTTAAATCAATTTTTAACATTTTGCTTTTTTCTCCGGCTACAGCAACGACTGACGGTTCCGAAGCAAATTTCTACTTATTGTCGTCGTATCTGAGCACTGCCGTAAATGCCTCCTGCGGTACTTCCACCGTACCGAACTGGCGCATGCGCTTCTTTCCTTCCTTCTGCTTTTCAAGCAGCTTTTTCTTTCTGGAAATATCGCCGCCGTAGCATTTTGCGATAACGTCCTTGCGGTAAGCGCGGACAGTCTCTCTGGCGATGACTTTCTGGCCGATGGCAGCCTGGATAGGCACTTCGAACTGGTGCATCGGGATGATTTCCTTCAGCTTGGCGCAGACAAAGCGGCCTCTGGCCTGTGCCTCGGATTCGTGGACTATCATGGAAAACGCGTCCACCAGGTCGTGGTTGAGCAGCACGTCCAGCTTTACCACATTGGACTTTTCGTACCGGATAAATTCGTAGTCCAGAGAGCCGTAGCCGCGGGTCTTACTCTTCAGTGCATCGAAAAAGTCATAGATTACTTCGTTCAGAGGCATCTCGTAGTGGAGCTGCACTCTGGTTTCCGTGATATATTCCATGTGGATCATCTTGCCGCGCCTGTTCTGGCAAAGCTCCATGATGGCTCCCACATATTCTTTCGGTATCATGATGTCGGCCTTTACGATTGGTTCCTCGATGTGGTCGATTTCCACAGGACCCGGCAAATTGGTCGGATTTTGGATCATCCGCACTTCCCCACTGTTCATCACTACTTTGTAGATAACGCTCGGGCTGGTGGTGATAACGGCCAGGTCGAATTCGCGTTCCAGTCTTTCCACAATGATTTCCATGTGGAGCAGACCCAGGAATCCGCAGCGGAAGCCGAATCCCAGAGCCGTGGAAGTCTCAGGCTCAAAGTTGAACGCCGCATCGTTTACCTGCAGCTTTTCAAGTGCATCCTTTACAGTCTCGTACTTTTCACCTTCTGCAGGGTAGATGCCGCAATAAACCATAGACTGGGCTTTTTTGTAGCCTTTCAGCGGCTCGTCCGCAGGGTCCGCATCCAGCGTGATGGTGTCGCCCACCCGCGCGTCTGCCGCCTGTTTGATAGATGCGCAGATATATCCTACTTCGCCGGCTTTCAGCTCTTTGCCCGGCACGCAGCCCGGCTCGCAAAAGCCCACTTCGGTAACTTCATATTTTTTGCCTGTGTTCATCAGGCGGATAATATCGCCCTTCTTCACTCTGCCGTCCACGATACGCGTGTAGATGACTACGCCGCGGTAGCTGTCATAGTAAGAGTCGAAGATCAGCGCCTTCAGCTTGCCGTTTATGTCGCCTGTCGGTGCCGGCACGTTTTTCACCACGTCTTCCAGCACTTCCTCAATGCCGATGCCTTCTTTGGCGGAAATAAGCGGCGCTTCGGAAGCATCGATGCCGATGATATCCTCCACTTCTTCTTTTATTTCGTCAGGTCTTGCGCTTGGCAGGTCGATTTTGTTGAGAACCGGCAGGATTTCCAGATTTTCATCCAGTGCCAGGTATACGTTGGCCAGAGTCTGAGCCTCCACACCCTGGGTGGCGTCCACGATCAGGATGGCGCCTTCGCAGGCTGCCAGTGAACG
>CAMPBN010000033.1 GCA_946638265.1 uncultured Bacillota bacterium | reverse complement strand
CAGCATTAATACTTTCGTCTTGACCCCTGCTCTGACCACTTTGTTCAGCAATCTGAGATATCTGTTTTCCTTGCCATCTTCTCCGGTCACTTCACCGCCGTTACGGAAATTGTGAGATTCATCAATTACGACAAGGTCGTAGTTCCCCCAGTTGATGCGGCCCAAATCAAGTCCGTTGGACATGCCATACTTCCTGCTCAAATCCGTATGATAGAGCACATCATAGCGAAGGCGATCTGCCGCAATCGGATTGTTCACATAGTTATCCTTGTAGGTGTTCCAGTTATTGCTCAATTTCTTAGGGCAAAGCACCAGCACGGACTTATTTCTGTTTTCGTAGTATTTGACAACCGCAAGCGCAGTAAAAGTTTTACCGAGACCCACGCTGTCGGCAAGTATGCATCCATTATATTTTTCAAGTTTGTTGATAATGGCAAGAGCGGCATCCTTTTGGAAATTGTAAAGCATTCCCCAAATCTTGCTTTCCTTAAAACCGGTAGCTTCATTGGGAAGGATGTCTTCAGATATGTCTTCTAAGAATTCGTTGAAAATATTGTAAAGAGTAACAAAGTAGATAAAATCCGGCGAGTTTTCATTGTAAGCAGCTGTGATGTTTTCGATTACTTCGTCGGTAACCTCCTGCATGCGCGAAGAGTCGTTCCATATGGAATCGAAAAGCTCGATATATTCTGTAGAAACAGGCGCTCCCGTCTTTTGCACCATATTGTAAGCGTTGTTGCCGCGCTCGCAACCCAGATCTACCGTCGTGAATCCCTGCACCGGCATATAGTTTTTATCATCGACATTGATAAAACCCATCATGTTTTCATTCGTGATGTTGGATTTGAAGGTGACTTTCTCTCTTATCCAGTCAGCGCACTCCTTGGCGATGGCTTTCTGCTTCAGCTCGTTTCTAAGCTTGATTTCAAATTCAGTGCCGTAGAGGCTTCTCTCGCGGTTTAAGCGAGGAATATAGAATTCGCGCTTTTCTTTCCTTGCTTTCTCTGTCGTAAAGGTGGGAGACGTAAAAATAAACCGCAGCTCATCAATGCTCTGCAGTTCCTTTTTCAATTCCTGAAAGGCGTAAATCGAAAAGCAGGCAGCAGCAATAGAAAGCCTGCTCCCTTCTTTGATTTCAACCGCCAAATCGTCGCGTAAAGTTTTCGAAGTGTTGTTGATTAATTCCATGAGGTAACCCTTGTTTGAAAATACATATTCAATGCTTAATTTGAATGAAATGAAGCGTCTATTATTGCTTGATTCATATGCTTCGACGCACAGTCTGAACACCATTCCCAACCATTGAAGAACTCGGTCGCTGGACTCCAATGACCTTTGGCTTCGCAAGTGTCGCACAGGTGGTTGTGATGGTTCTTGAAAGCGGGGGATGTGTCGATTGCTTTCCAAATGCACGAACCCACCACCAAGAAAATCACGAGCCAAATTACCAGGTATTTGCCATTGAGGTGAATATCCTCAGGGTTGCGCTTTAATTCAATCTTCATTAACAGGCCTCCTCGTTTAACCTTTTTGCTCACTTTGCCGGAATTTGACTTTAGATATACTGTATATCCATATCCAACATTTTATCACAGAATAGGCATAAAATAAATGCATATTACGTTTAGGATAAGGTGATTATATGTCTATAAAGAGTGTGTCGATACGAATTGAAGAGGAAATGCTGGACAAGCTTGCTTACGTAGCAGACTATGAGGGGCGGAGCGTAAACAGTCAGGTTTTAGTTCTAATAAGAAGCGCCATTAAAGCGTTTGAAGATGAAAATGGCGCAATCATAGGTAATGTTGCTCCAGATCTAAATGTGAAACCAACCAGAAAATAAAGAATGCCCGAGGCTTCCGCCCCGGGCATCGTTTTACAGAAAAGCACCATTGCAGGATTGCTTTCTGAAAACTTCAAGTTAACGTTACCGTTTTTTACATTTTTTCATTTTTGGTAACGTTAACGCCCGAATAACGCAAACGAAAAGGAGCCTCATCCGAGGCTCCCTTTCGCAGAAAAAGAATAATTATAGTAGAGAATCAGTAGATACCTATGCTTCTTCCTGTGATGCCTTGTATGCATCGATAATCTTCTGTGCCTTGTCAGCAGGCACTTCGTCGTAACGCTCGAAATTCATTGTAAAGGAGCCGCGAGCCTGAGTCATGGAACGCAGGTTAATTGCGTATGTGAAGAGCTCAGCCTGCGGAGCCGTAGCGTGGAGCATCTGCCAGCCGCCCGGCAGCGGATCCATACCCAGCACGATGCCTCTTCTTGTAGGCAGGTCTCCCATTACAGCGCCCACGAAATCGTCCGGAACCTTGATGTCCAGTTTCATGATAGGCTCCAGGAGGCAAGGCTTAGCCTCAACGATACCCTTCTTGAATGCCAGAGAAGCGGCAATCTTGAATGAAACTTCGTTGGAGTCTACATCGTGGTAGGAACCGTCGTAGAGCACAGCTTTGATGTTCTGGCACTTGCATCCTGCCAGAGGTCCCTTTTCCATGCATTCCAGCAGGCCCTTTTCAACTGCCGGCACATACTGCTTTGGAACGGAACCGCCAAAGAGTTCTTCGGAGAACTCCAGGCCTTCCTGCTGTGAAGGTGAGAATCTGATATGTACATCGCCATACTGGCCTGCGCCGCCGGACTGCTTTTTGTGCTTGCCCTGAACGTCGGACTGGCCCTTGATGGTTTCTCTGTATGCGATCTTCTGCGGAACGATTTCTACGTTCACGCCATACTTATCCTTGAGTTTGGAGAGAACGATACCCAGCTGGATTTCGCCCTGTCCGCCCACCAGAGTCTGGTGAGTCTCTGTATTTCTGGAAAGAACGAAGGACGGATCTTCTTCCATCAGCTTCTGCAGGCCTGTAGCCATCTTCTCGTCAGCGCCCTTTTCCTTAACTTCGATAGCCTGGAAGAGAGTCGGCTGAGGGAATGCGATGCGCGGCAGCATAACGCCGTTGTTCTTTTCGGAAAGTGTGTCGCCTGTCTTTGTGAACTGGAGCTTGCCCAGAGCCACGATGTCGCCTGCGGACACGCTTGGTGCTTCGCCCTGAGTCTTGCCTCTCAGGAAGAATACGGAGCCCAGCTTTTCAGCCTTCTCGGACGTCGGATTGTAAAGTTCCATACCCGGAGTGATCTTTCCGGAAATGACCTTGGCCAGGGAAATCTTGCCCAGGAATGCATCGGCAAGTGTCTTGAATACAAATACCACCGGTTTACCACTTTCATCCACAGGAAGCTCCACTTCTTCGCTACCCCTTGTGGCCTTGAGAGGTGCCACGGAAGTCGGTGTCGGTACCAGGTCGATGAAATGCTGGAGCACTTCCTTTACGCCCTCGCCCGTCATGGAGCAGCAAGTGAATACAGGCACGATGTCGCCCTGCGCGATACCTTTGGAAAGTCCGCGATTGAACTCCTCATCGGTGAATTCGCCCTTATCGAAATATATGTCCATCAATTCCTCGTCTGTCTCGGCGATGGCCTCTGACAGGCTGTCTCTGTCGTCCAATGTCACTACGGAAGTGCCGAACTTGGCTTTCAGATCCTCGATGGTCTTCTCAACGTTTACATTTTCCTTGTCTGTCTTGGTAATAACGAAGAACTTTGGTGTTCCTGCGTTTTTGGTGGCTTCCCATGCTTTTTCGGTTCCCACCTGCACTCCGGAGGAAGCATCCACCAGAATGGCTGCAGCCTCGACTGCTCTCAGAGCCGACTGAACTTCTCCCGCAAAATCAAAGAAGCCCGGAGTATCCACGAAATTAATCTTTATCTTATTAAATTCAACCGGTACCATGGTGGTATTGATTGAATAACCTTTCTCTATCTCCATCTTGTCGTAGTCGGAAACAGTATTTCCATCCTCGACCTTACCCAATCTGCTGATAACTCCTGTTGCCAGAAGTGCTGCCTCCAGAAATGTGGTCTTTCCGCAACCGCCATGTCCGAGAAGCGCAATGTTTCTTATAGTTTCACCCGTATAGCCTTTCATATTAAGACCCTCCTAAAATTGGTTTACAGGCAGCTTTTCAGCTACTCGCAGTTAAAATTATATCATTTCTGAATCTACTAATCAATATTTTTTATTCTGACAATTTACAAAATAGCCCCGCAAATTAGTACATACAGCAAACACATTTGTGATAATTCATCGCGCAAAATCGCCACTCTCCCGTTGCAATTCCGCCATTCTCGCCGGCGCCGCTTCGCCCGCGCCCCGAAAACATACTAATGCGCTGCCAACAGCAACCATGTTAAACTTGCGGTAATTGCGCAATCTATATATGTTTTTTCAACATTTCAGTCAATTAGGGCAGCGCCCCCTCCCCCCACATAAAAAAAAGAAGCGATTCCGCAGAACCGCTTCTTTGCTTCGCATTATGTTATTTTCTGATCAGCTCGCTGAACCAGCGCAGGGAATTTACATATGCCTTGTAAATCTCGTCCATGTCCAGATTTTCCACGATCATGAGACGGGAAACAGCCTGCCAGTTGCCGGCTTCGTAGTTCAGGATGAAATCCAGGATATTGGCAAAGCGACCCTTCCTGTCTACAAGCGCATCCTTGATTTCCTTGCTTACCTTTACCTTTTCCAGCGCTTCTGCCATCGGGCACTGAAGGATCTGGTCCAAAATGGAGAACAGACCCACCAGGAAGAGTTCCTGGGTGCTGGTAGCCATTTCGAATGTAGGTGCCAGCTCTTCCGCAAATCTTGCGCGGAGCATGGAAACACGCATTACTTCGCTCGGACGATCGGCGCAGAGTTCCTTGGTCACTACCGCATTGATCCACTTCTTCAGCTCTTTCTGTCCCAGAATAGCTGTTGCGTGGCGGATGGACGAAATTTCGGAGCCGCCCAGCTGCGAGCCTGCCATCTTCAGGAACGAAATGGTCAAAGCCGCGTCACGTCCGATGATATCTGCCGCCTGAGTCAGTTCGAAATCGTCGTCATTTACCACGTTGAGGAGCTGCAGGTATGTAGCCTTGAGCGGCGTAACCTCATGCTCGCCCTTGGTCACAGGTACGCGGTAGAAAGGTCCCTCGAAGAGAGCGAACGGCTTTTCGTTCTTGATCAATTCAAAATATTCTTCGCTGACGATATTTGAAATAACCAGCTTGAGTTTCGGATAGCTCTTCTCGAAGAAGATTTTTGCCTTCTTCACATCCATCTGAGTGCTGTCCAGGAAAACATAGTCCAGCAGTCTGATGACGGACGCGTGGTCGATGTAGGATGTAACAGGCAGGTTTTTAAGTGCCAGTTTGTATCCCAGCTTTTTCAGCTCCATCAGGCGTCCAATGTAAGCCTCATCTGCAGGAATCTCGTCCTCCACCAGGAGAACCATTCTTTCGTGAGGCACATCGCACAGCGATGCGATATCTTTGAATAGCGCGATTTTGCTAAGCGGCAGGAACAGGTCCGTATCCGGGGAAAGTGTCTCAATGTCGATTTCTCTGAGAACTTCCGCCCCGACAATCTTCGTAGCCTGAGCATGTCTTTCGATACCCGTCAATTCAGGGTTCAGGAAATAATTGTCCTTCTGAGCAAGCAGCGAGTAAGCGCTTACTTTCATTTCTTTGTCGAACATAGGTGCTAATGTTACAAGCATGCCAATTGCCTCCTTATCTTCATAAGTCTGAGTTTGCGGCGCAACAGGACGCACCGCCATATTTTCGCGCCATTCTATCAGCGCACTTTCAATTAATATTCCGCGTTTCTCGGAGTACGAGGGAACGGCTGTACGTCACGGATGTTAGCCATACCTGTTACGTACATGATGATTCTCTCAAAGCCCAGGCCGTAGCCGGAGTGCTTCACGCCTCCAAATCTGCGAAGGTTCAGATACCACCAGTAATCCTCTTCCTTCAGTCCCAGTTCTTTCATCCTCTTTACCAGAAGATCGTAACGTTCTTCTCTCTGGGAACCGCCAATAATCTCGCCGACACCCGGTACCAGAAGGTCGCAAGCCGCAACGGTCTTGCCGTCTTCATTCATTCGCATGTAGAATGCTTTGATATCCTTTGGATAGTCGGTTACGAAAAGCGGCTTATTGAAGATTTCTTCAGTAAGATATCTTTCATGCTCGGTCTGGAGGTCGATACCCCATTCCACAGGGTATTGGAACTCCTTCCCGCTCTTCTTCAGAAGCTCAACGGCTTCCGTATATGTAACGCGGCCAAAGTCCGCATTTACAATCCTGTCCAGTCTCTCCAGGAGGCCCTTGTCGATGAAGTTGTTGAAGAATTCCATCTCCTCAGGGCAGTTTGCCAGCACATCGCGGATGATGTATTTTATCATCTCTTCTGCAATCTCCATGTTGCCTTCCAGGTCCGTAAAGGCCATTTCAGGCTCTATCATCCAGAATTCGGATGCATGGCGCGCCGTATTGGAATTTTCAGCTCTGAATGTAGGGCCGAAAGTATAGATGTTTCTGTATGCCATGGCGAAGATTTCGCCCTCCAGCTGGCCGGATACGGTCAGGGAAGTTTCTTTGCCGAAAAAGTCTTTGCTGTAATCAACCTTGCCGGCTTCATCTCTTGGCGGATTTTCCATATCCAGAGTAGTGACTCTGAACATTTCGCCTGCGCCCTCGCAGTCAGAACCGGTGATCAGCGGAGTGTGTACATAAACAAAGCCTCTCTCCTGGAAGAATTTGTGGATGGCGTATGCCACCTGGGAGCGCACTCTGAATACTGCCGAGAAAGTGTTTGTTCTCGGGCGCAGATACGCGTTGTCTCTCAGGAATTCCAGAGAATGGCGTTTTTTCTGAAGCGGATAATCTGCATCGCAGCCTGCTTCCATCACGATTTCTTTTGCCTTGATCTCGAAAGGCTGCTTGGCTTCCGGCGTAACCACCAGGATTCCCTTTACCATAAGAGCTGCGCAGATAGGGAACTTTGCCACTTCTTCAAAGTTTGAGATAATATCGGCTTCGTAAACTACCTGTACGGATTTGAAAAAGGAGCCGTCATTTATTTCGATGAAACCAAACTTGTTGGAATTTCGATTGGTTCTCACCCAACCTCTCACAACAATTTCTTTGCCGTCGTACTCTGCGGTACTTCTAAAAAGCTTTTTGATTTCTATATCTTTCATTTTGAAATATCTCCTTAGTGTATGCAAATTTTATTGTCTCATGTCAAATAGGCGCGCGAAAGCACACTCTACCTTTTATATGATACCATTATTCGCAAGTGGTTGCAAGCATTTACAAAAAACGAAAGCAGCAGACCTGCGGTCTGCTGCTCCCATTGCCCCTTTTGTTTGATACCCCTTTTGAAAGAGTATGCTAAATATTTTCTTACATTCTTATGAAATGAGGAATGCGATAAAAAAGTACAAGTTTGCTGTGAGCCACCCCGTGCTGTTTTTATTCGCAACACTAATATGATAACAAGCGTATTATGTAATGTCAAGTGAATTTTTCGCAGATTCCATGATTTTTTTCGTTTTTCGAATAAAAAAACCGGGATGCTTTCAAAGCACCCCGGCATGTATAATTTTTCGCGCAAGTTTAGCTATTTTGTATACTAAATCATAGTGATAATTTTTACGACAAACATAGCTGATGCCACCCAGATAACTCCCGGCACTTCTTTGGCCTTGCCGTTGAATACCTTCAGGATGGTCCATGACAGCATTCCAAACATGATACCGTAGGCAACGGAACCTGTGAAAGGCATCATGATGATGGCCAGGAAACCGCCGATGATATCTGCAATATCTCCGTCTTCCAGCACCATTTCCTGAATCTGCGACATCATCAAAAGTCCTACAAATACCAGTACCGGAGTAGTGGCAAAGGACGGGATGGCAGTAAAGATCGGTGCAAAGAGCAGCGCCGCCACGAAAAGTCCGCCTGTTATAACGGATGCAAATCCCGTTCTGCCGCCCGCAGAAACACCTGCAGAAGACTCGACATAGGAGCTGACTGTGGAAGTTCCCAGAGCAGCACCCACCGCAGTACCGATAGCGTCGGCCAAAAGAGCCTGTTTTGCATTCGGCAGTGCCTGATTCTCATCAAGGAGTCCTCCCTTCTCCGCGATACCGATGAGCGTGCCCACCGTATCGAAGAGGTCTACAAACAGGAATGAGAATATGATGATGCAAAAGTCTACGATGTGATTAAGCGCCCACTCCGTAGAAAATTCTCCCAGATAAGGTGCGGCCGGGATAAGGCTGCCGTTAAACTGCGGGAAGAGAGAATAAACTCCCGCTTCAGGATTCACCTGATACCAGCCTGCCAGCTGCGCAAGCATGCCCAGGCCCCATACGATCAGCATACCCAAAAGGAGCGAACCTCTGATGCCCTTGGAATACAAGAATCCGATGATCAGAATACCGATGAGCGCCAAGGCCACTTCCGGAGTGGAAATATCGCCAAATCCGATGATAGTACCGCTGTCTGCCACCACAATGCCGGCATTCTTAAGACCGATAAGCGCGATGAACAGTCCAATACCGCAGGTAATTCCGCATTTCAGATTGAATGGCACGTCATTAACCAATTTTTCTCTGAAGTTGCAGAATGAAAGAAGGATGAAGATGATACCTTCGCAGAAAACTGCAAGAAGAGTAATCTTCCACGGATCTTCCACGCCTTTATCCAGGAGCGGCAGGCATACCGAATATGCGAAATATGCATTCAGGCCCATTGCCGAAGAAAGAGCGATCGGATAGTTGGCTGCCACGCCCATGAAAATGGTGGCAATGGCAGATGCCAGCGCTGTGGCGGTGAAAACTCTGGCCGAGTCCATGCCTGTTGCGGCCAGGATGCTCGGATTTACCGCCAGTATGTAGGCCATCGCCATAAAGGTGGTGAGGCCTGCCGTCACCTCAGTCTTGATGCTGGAGCCACGCTCTGAAATTTTGAAATAGCTGTCGATTTTGTTTTTCATAAAAATTATTGCTCTCTTTCTTTCTACAGATAATCATGTTCTGCAGAATTGATATATTCCACGCGTACCTCCGGGCTGGCCATGCATGCCAGGATGGCGCCATAGTCCAAGCCTATGGTAATGACTTCACCGGAATGGAATTCTCTGCCCGCGTCTTCAACGTCCACTATCAGGTGGTCTGAGGAAGCTCCCACAATTTCGATGCCTGCGTCTCTGGCCTTGAGGCAGGACAGATCCTGACCGAAGTCAGCTTTGCCCGCACCCAGAAGTGCCTTTGTGCGAACACCTCTGTCCTCATAAGTCGGCTTGTTGCGGAAAGCGTCCACACCGATTTCTCCAAACGGATGGGTAGGTTTTTTGCGAACCTCCAGAATCTCTGCCTGGAGATTGAATATATTATGGTAGAATTCGGATAAATCCATGCCCCATACTTCGTTGAGCTCTCTGGCCAGCAGGATGCAGCATCCGATGCGAAGGTGGTTGATGCCCTCCGGCATATTGCCTTCCAGCACTCTTGCAAACGCACGAGTT
>CAMPBN010000032.1 GCA_946638265.1 uncultured Bacillota bacterium | reverse complement strand
GGCGGGGGCGGCGACGCTACGCTGATAGGCATCGGAGCAGGATGCGTGAAGAGTGGCGATACGCATATTTATTGCGGTACTTCCGGGTGGGTATCGACAATCGTGGACAGACAGATGGTGGATACCTCTGCCATGATAGCGGCCATTGTAGGCGCGCAGAGCGGAAAATTCAACTATTTTGCCGAGATGGAGACGGCGGGCAAATGTCTGGAGTGGGTAAAGGATCATCTTTGCCTTGATGAAATCGGGATTTATCTGGAAAAGCATGATATATGCGAAAATGAAGAGGCATTATATACCAGTCTCTACGACTATATGTCCGAGGTGATAAAGAATGCACAGCCGGGGGCAGGCGGCGTGATTTTTACACCGTGGCTTCACGGCAATCGCTGCCCGTTTGAAGATTCGGATGCGGGCGGCATGTTTTTCAATATCCGTCTGGAGACGGGCAAAACCGAGATGCTGAGGGCCGTGGTGGAAGGCGTATGCTACCATCTTTGCTGGATGCTGGAATGCCAGGACAGGAAGATCAAAACTTCAGACCGCATCAGATTTTGCGGCGGAGGAGCTCTTTCTGATGTGACCGGGCAGATTCTTTCGGACATCACGGGCAGGACAGTGGAAGTGGTGGCCAATCCGCAAAACGTGGGCGCGGTGGGAGCTGCAGCCACCGCAGGAGTGGGACTCGGCGTTATGGGCAGCATCGAAGAAATCGCTTCGTTCATACCGCCTGAAAAGATTTTCAGACCGGATATGGCAGCTCATGCCCTCTACGTAAAAAATTACGACGTGTTCAAGAGGCTGCACAAAGCATCTGCGGAGAGCTTTCGCATCTTGAACAACTAGGGGCAGTAGGAGGTAGTATGGAACAGGAAGAAGTAAGAAGAAAGAAAGAAGTGCTGAGGACCGTGAAATTTGCGCTTTTTTCAACGTCTGCGGGTATCATTGAAATTTCTGCGTTTGCGCTGATGGAAAATTTAACATCTTTTTCGTACAGGGTGTGTTATCTGACGGCGCTGGTGCTTTCGGTGCTTTGGAATTTTACGCTGAATCGCCAATATACTTTCCGCTCGGCGGGCAATGTGCCGGTGGCTATGGCGAAGGTGGCGCTGTTTTATCTGATATTTACACCGCTTTCCACTTTTGGAGGAGACTATCTGGTGGAAAGCTGCGGCTGGAACGACTATCTGGTAACCGGGCTGGCCATGGGATGCAATTTTGTTACGGAATATCTTTATGACAGATTTTTCGTATTCGGAGCATCTCTGGATACCAATGAGAGGGCACGGAAAGAGACAAGCAATAATAGTGAAATTATCTTAAAATAATAGGCTTTATGCAAATCAGTCGGGATGGAAACCGAAAGGCTTTCACCCTGACTGATTTTTTTTGTAAAAAATTAGGATTTTCCCGTTGACAAATAATGGGAATCGTGTAAACTATTGTTATGAAAATGGAAAAAATTTCAAGAGGAAGGGAAAAGATGGGTAAGAATTATGTTTTTGGCCGGGCAGGAGAAGATGAGGCTTGCAAATACTTTATCCGCAAAGGGATGAAAATCGTGGAACGGAATTTCCGCTGCAAAACGGGCGAAATAGATGTGATTGCACTCGATGGGAAAGAGCTGGTTTTCGCAGAAGTGAAAACCAGGAGAAGCCGAAAGTACGGGCAGCCGCTTTTGGCGATTACAAAGAACAAAATGCGTCATCTTGTGCGCAGCGTGGGATATTTTCTCATGATACATCCGAAGTTTCGGGGATATAAATTGCGGATAGATGCAGTGGGGGTTTTGCTCGGAAAGGGATGGAGACCGGCCGACGGGATTTCGGGGGAACTTGAAATAAATCATATTCCGGGAATCAGGATTGAAAACGTACGGTAAGGGGCAGCTTTGCCAAACGGATTTGAGATTTAAGATTGGAGATTAATATGTATTCAAAAGTGATAACAGCAGGGCTTTTTGGTATTGAAGGATTTAAGGTGATGGTGGAAACGGATATTTCGTCCGGGCTTCCGGCATTTACTGTGGTGGGACTTCCTTCCGCTACTGTAAAGGAGGCCAAGGAAAGAGTGAGGGCAGCGGTGGAAAATTCGGGATTTTCATTTCCGGACACCAGGATAACGATCAATCTTTCGCCGGCGGGAAGCAGAAAGGAAGGCAGCTATTTTGACCTGCCCATGGCTATCGGTGTGATGGCTGCAGACGGAAGGTACGGATTTTCGGAAAAAGAACTGGAAAGCTGTGGCATATTGGGCGAACTGGCTTTGGACGGGCGGGTCATGCATATCGACGGAGCGCTTCCACTGGTAATGGGGCTGGCAGAAAAAGGCATAAAAAGGATAATGGTGCCGGCTTCCAACATGGGAGAAGTGTCCATGGCATCGGATGTGGCTTTTTATCCTGTGGAGAGTCTGGCCGAGGCTGCCGCTCATTTTTCGGGCGAAAAGCCTGTGGAGGGCGTCTGCAGCGGCGGTATGGCTATGGAAGAAGTAAATTCCTATCCTTTCGATTTTTCAGAGGTGATAGGACAGGAAACCGCCAAAAGAGCATTGGTGATCAGCGTGGCGGGAGGGCACGGCATCTATTTTCATGGGTTTCCGGGGAGCGGCAAAAGCATGCTGGCCAAAAGGATCCCTACGATAATGCCGGCGCTTTCACGGGAAGAAAAGATGGAAATTACGATGCTGTACTCGGTGGCGGGGAAACTGCGCCCCGGGGAGGCCGCGGTGCCGTTAAGGCCGTTCCGCGCGCCACACCATTCCATCACGCGGGCGGCCTTAACGGGTGGCGGGAACCAGCCACGGCCGGGAGAACTCTCCCTGGCCCACCGCGGCGTCCTTTTCCTGGACGAGTTTCCCGAATTTTCGCGTGAGACATTGGAGACTCTGCGGCAGCCTGTGGAAGACGGCAGAATCGTGATACAGAGGGCTGACAGAACGGCTGTTTTCCCGTGCGATTTCATATTGGTGGCAGCGGGGAATCCGTGCAAATGCGGCTATTACGGCTCATCCAAGAGAAAATGCATATGCTCGGAAAACAGCGTCAGATTTTATCAGTCCAGGCTTTCGGGACCGCTCATCGACAGGATAGATATGCAGATAGCGGTAGGCGAAATCAGGCCGGAAGAGATCCTGCGAAACCGCGGCAGCGTGCTCCCCGGCCGTGATTCCGCCACTATGCGGGCCGAAGTGGAGCTGGGCAGGAGCGTTCAAAAGGCCCGCTACGGCGGCAGCCTCAAGCTGAACGGCCGCCTCGAAGGAAGCGAAATCGAAAGGTATTGCCCTATGAGCCGCGAAGCAGAGAGCCTGCTTGAGGCCGCCGCCGGCAGCTTCGGCATGAGCATGCGTTCCTGCACCAAGGTGATCAAAGTGGCCCGCACTATTGCAGACCTTTCGCAAAAGGAGATTTTAGATGAAAAGGATGTTGCGGAAGCTCTGCAGTACAGAGCACTCGACAGCATGGAAAGGAGTTTTTATGCAGGAAGGAATACTCAGATTTGAAGATGAGCTGTATCCGCCGCTTCTCAGGATGATACCGCAGCCTCCGAAACTGCTCTACTATCGCGGCGACCCTGCACTGGCGGCCGCCGGCCCCTGTGTGGCGATGGTGGGAGCAAGACGCGCGACGGAATACGGAAAATATGTGGCTGCCAAGATGGCGGGGCGCTTTGCCGAAAACGGCATCACGGTGGTTTCGGGGATGGCAGCCGGTATCGACTCCTGCTCCCACAAAGGAGCTCTGGACGCCGGCGGCAAAACCATAGCCGTGCTGGGCAACAGCCTGGAAATCTGTTTTCCGCTCAATGCCAAAAATCTGAAAAAAGATATCGAAGAAAAGGGATTGCTCCTCTCGGAGTACCCGCCGGGCACCCATGGCACCAAATTTACGTTTCCGCATCGAAACAGGATCATCAGCGGCCTTTGCCTGGCCACCGTAGTGGTGGAGGCCGGCCTCAACAGCGGCTCGCTGATCACTGCGGAAATCGCTGCGGAACAGGGCAGAGACATCTACGCGGTGCCCGGCAACATCACCTCTGTGATGAGCATCGGTACCAATCGCCTGATTCAGGACGGCGCAGCCGCCGTGGCAGTCATCGACGACATCGTAAACGATTTTGTGAAGGCAGGTGTCTGCGAAAAGCACGGCGGCCCGTCTAATATAATGAAGGAACTTGGCAAAGATGAAAAAACAATATACGATTTTCTTTCAAAAAACGGAGAAATTTCTTTGGACAATCTAGCGCTGGCCCTTGGAAAATCCCCCGCCGAGCTGGCACCCGTCATGACGATTTTGGAAATGAAGGGACTGGTTCAGACGGCCCTTGGAAAAATTTTCATTGCAAATTGAAAAAAACCGCAATATAATCGTAAATTGATACGAGAATTTTTAAACGCAAAATTATTGGAGGAACAAAGTGGCGGGAAGTACAAGCACCAAAACTACTGAAAAAAAGAAAACAAAATCTGCAGCCGGCAAAAAGACGCTGGTTATCGTGGAGTCTCCTTCAAAGGCCAAGACCATAGGCAAATTTCTCGGCAGCAATTACAAAGTGATCGCTTCCGTGGGACATGTCAGAGATCTGCCGAGGAGCTCTCTGGGAATCGACATCGAGCAGAATTTTGAACCGAAATATATAGCAATTCGCGGCAAAGGAGACCTGATCAAGAGTCTCAAAAAAGAAGCCAAGGCAGCAGGCAAAATCCTGCTGGCAACTGACCCGGACCGGGAGGGAGAAGCAATTTCATGGCATTTGGCATTCCTTCTCGGTATGGATCCTAAAGAAAAATGCCGTATCGAATTTCACGAGATCACCAAAGAGGCTATCAAAAATGCCATCAAGGAGCCGCGTGAAATTCGCCTCAACATGGTGGATGCCCAGCAGGCAAGACGTGTGCTGGACCGCCTGGTGGGCTATCAGATCAGCCCGCTCCTCTGGCGCAAGGTGGCAAGAGGCCTTTCCGCGGGAAGAGTGCAGTCTGCAGCTCTTAAGATTATCTGCGACAGAGAAAACGAAATCAGAAACTTTATCCCGGCGGAGTATTGGACCATCACAGCCGGCTTCTCCAAAAAAGAAGGCAAATCTTCAAAGAAGTTCACAGCTCTTTTGGAGGAATATAACGGCAAAAAGATTTCCACCGACAAAAAATTCAAAGACATTACGCTGGTAAACGAGGCTGACGCCAAAAAGGTGGTGGATGCTCTTGCCAAAGGAAAATACACCGTAAAGAGCGTGGAGGAAAAGGAAAGCCCGAAAAAGCCTTACGCGCCTTTCACAACATCGTCCCTGCAGCAGGAAGCTTCCTACAAACTGAATTTCAACACGCGCAAAACCATGATGGTGGCGCAGCAGCTCTACGAAGGTATCGACATTAAGGGACACGGCACAATGGGTCTTGTTTCCTACATCAGAACCGACTCCGTGCGAGTTTCGGACGAGGCCAGAGAAGCTGCCAAAAACTATATTTTCGAAAATTTCGGGAAGGAATATTGGGGAAACAACGTATTTTCCAACAAGAAAAAGGCAGTGCAGGACGCGCACGAAGCCATTCGGCCTTCCCATATCGAGCTGATACCGGAAGGAATCAAAGATTCACTTTCTCCGGACCAGTTTGCTCTCTACAATCTGATCTGGTGCAGATTCATGGCCAGCCAGATGAGCGCTGCAGTATACAAGCGCGTATCCGCAAAGATTGAAAACAGCGGTTATATCCTTGGCGCACGCGGTTCAAAACTCATATTCGACGGTTACAATCGCATCTACAAGGCGACAGACGATGAGTCCAAAGACAATCTGCTGCCAAACCTCGAGGAGGGCGAAGAATTGACCGCACAGGAAGTAAAGCCTGAGCAGAAATTCACGCAGCCGCCTGACAGATTTACGGAAGCAATGCTCATCAGAACTCTGGAAGAAAAGGGCATCGGTCGTCCTTCCACATATGCGCCTATCGTCTCCACACTGACAGAGAGAAGATATGTAAAGAAAGAAAAGAAGGCTCTGGTGCCGACGGATCTGGGATTTGTGGTAATCGACATGCTCTCCGAATACTTCAAAGAAATCGTCGATGCAGGCTTCACATCCGACATGGAGGAAAAGCTGGACAGCATCGAAGAACAGGGTGCAGATTGGAGAAACATCGTTTCGGATTTCTACGGCCCGCTTTCCAAGGAACTGGAATATGCCGACCAAAAGATAGAGAAGGTAAAGCTGGAAGACACTCTCACGGGTGAAATGTGCGAAAAATGCGGCAAGCCGCTTGCCATCAAACACGGAAGATTTGGCGACTTCATTGCCTGCACGGGCTTCCCTGACTGCCGCTTTACCAAAAAGATTCAAAAAACAGTGGGCGTAAAATGCCCGGTTTGTGGTAAAGATATTTTGGAGAAAAAGGGCAAAAAAGGCAGAATATTTTACGGATGCAGCGGTTATCCGGACTGCCAGAAGGCTTATTGGTACAAGCCTACGAATAAGAAATGCCCTAAGTGCGGAGAACTTTTGGTTGAGCACAAGGTCAAAGGCAAAACTCTTGAGTGCCCGAACGAAAATTGTGATTATACCGAGTAGCTTTTTTTGCAGAAAGGAAAGTTAAAATGGGAGAAATAAAATTTCATGCGACGACCATTGTCGCTGTAAGAAGAGGACCTGACGACATCTGCATAGGCGGAGACGGTCAGGTGACCATGGGCGAAACCACCATCATGAAGCATGGCGCCAAAAAGGTAAGAAAGATCTACAAAAATACAGTAGTTTCAGGCTTTGCAGGCTCTGTGGCGGACGCGTTTTCGCTTACTGAAAAATTTGAAAGCAAGCTGGAAGAACATTCGGGCAATCTGAAAAGAGCGGCCGTGGCTTTGGCGCAGCTTTGGAGATCCGACAAGGCTATGAGAAACCTCGAAGCCCTGATGATCGTTGCAGACAAGGAAAGTCTGCTGGTTATCTCGGGAAACGGCGAAGTTATCGAGCCTGACGAAGATTTTGTAGCCATCGGCTCCGGCGGCAACTACGCTTATGCGGCAGCCAATGCTCTTTTCAACCATACGGATATGTCTGCGGAAGAGATCGTCAGGGAATCCCTGCGCATCGCTTCGGGCATCTGCGTATACACCAATGAAAACATCAGCGTGGAAAAGCTGTAAGGAGGTAAGGATATGGCAAATACACTTTATCAGATGACTCCAAAAGAAATCGTGCAGGAACTGGACAAATACATTATCGGCCAGGACGAAGCCAAAAAGTCCGTGGCGCTGGCTCTTCGCACCAGATACAGAAGAAGCCTTCTCTCTGACAAGATGAGAGAGGAAATCACGCCGAAAAACATCCTGATGATGGGGCCTACCGGCGTAGGTAAGACAGAAATCGCAAGAAGACTTGCCAAGCTTATGGATGCGCCTTTTGTCAAGGTGGAAGCCACCAAATTCACGGAGGTGGGTTATGTGGGTCGCGACGTGGACTCCATGGTAAGAGACCTGGTGGAAGCATCCATCAGGATCACCAAGCAGGCCAAACTCAACGAAAAATATGCAGTGGCAGACGAAATCGCCGAGGAAAAAATTCTTCAGGCCATCATCCCGGGAGCCAAGAAGGCTCAGGGAAGTGCCAACAGCGGACTCCGCAGCCCGTTTGAACTTTTGATGGGCAACTATGCCAACAGTCAAAAGGCTCAGTACGAGCAGATGAAAGAAGCTGAAAATAACAAAACTCCTGAGATGGATACGGAACTGGCCAGAGAGCAGGTGCGTCAGCAGCTTCGCAGCGGTCTTTTGGAAGACCAATATATTGAAATTCAGGTGGAGGAGCAGCACAAAGGCAACAGCCTGGACGTCGGCGAGGGTGGCATGATCGCCATCGGCAATATCTTTGGCGATATGATGCCGAAAAAAACCAAGAACAAAAAGGTGAAGGTTAAGGATGCGCGCAAGATCCTGCGTGAACAGGAAGCGCAGAACCTGTTGGATATGGACCAGGTGACTGACGAAGCTCTGCATAACGCCGAGCAGAACGGCATCATTTTCATCGACGAAATAGACAAGATCGCAGGCTCGGAATTCAGATCCGGAGCAGACGTTTCAAGAGAAGGCGTGCAGCGTGATATTCTGCCTATCGTGGAAGGCAGCGTTGTCAACACCAAGTACGGACCGGTCAAGACAGACCATGTGCTTTTCATAGGCGCAGGCGCATTTTCCGTGTCCAAGCCTACGGACCTGATTCCGGAACTTCAGGGAAGATTTCCGATCAGAGTGGAACTGGAAAACCTGACCAAAGAGTCTTTCGTGAAGATTCTCACTGTGCCTGAAAATGCGCTTCTCAAGCAGCACAAGGCGCTTTTGGAGACAGAAGGCACTCAGATTGAGTTCACGGACGATGCCGTGGAGGAAATTGCCACCATCGCTTTCCTGATGAACGAACAGACGGAAAACATCGGTGCCCGCAGACTTCACACCGTTTTGGAAAAACTTCTTGAGGATATTTCCTTCAACATCTCTGAGATGGATGAAGAAAAGATCGTCATCGATGCGGAATATGTGAAGAAGAGATTTGACGAGGAAATTCACGAGCAGGATGTAGCCAAATACATTCTGTAGCGGCCGGTACAAGTATGTTTTTTTCGTAAAAAAGCGAATTTTTCCGCGAAAATAATTGTATAATCCTCAAAAACTTTTTAGAAAATTAAAAAAATGGCTTGCACTTAGGACAAATTCTTTATATAATGGACTAAGATGTAATATCCATCTGAACAGAAATGTGGTCATAAAGAATTGATAAGAGAAAAGGGGAGAATACAAAAATGGAAGAACTTCTTAAAAAGGTTCGCAAAATGAATTGGGTATTGCAGGAAAGCTCTACAGGCGCATTTTCCTTTAATGATTTGTGTGAAATTTTAAGCGAAGTAATGGCAGCAAATGTATATATCACCAGCAGAAATGGTAAGGTTTTGGGCGTTCACTACGAAGAAACCCCGGGCCGTACGGCAATCGTTGAGGAAGACGGCGTAAGCAAATTCCCTGAGGATTACAATGACGCCCTCATGTCCGTAGATGCTACCACTGCCAATCTCTCCATAGGCGAATCTACCAAATTGCTTCATTTTGAACATGACGAGGCGGAAAAATTCTTTACTATCGTGCCTATTTTGGGCGGAAAACAGAGATGGGGTACACTGCTCCTGACAAGACGTAAGAGCGAATTCACGGCTGAAGAGCTGGTATTGGCTGAATACGGTGCAACCGTAGTAGGTCTTGAAATCATCAGACAGAAGTCCATCGAAAAGGAAGAAGAAGAAAGAGAACGTTCAGTGGTTCAGATGGCCATCGGCACTCTTTCCTATTCCGAAGTGGAAGCTGTGCAGCAGATTTTTGCAGAGCTGAACGCCAAGGAAGGTCTTCTGGTTGCAAGCCGCATCGCAGACAGATTCGGAATCACAAGATCCGTTATCGTAAATGCGCTGCGCAAGCTTG
>CAMPBN010000031.1 GCA_946638265.1 uncultured Bacillota bacterium | reverse complement strand
TGCAATCGTGGCGGCGGAAGCGGCGGCCTCTGCTTCCAGCTGCTGTGTCAGTCTCGGGTTCGGTACGGGGAGCGTGTTGCCCTTTTGGTACCGCGCTGTATCCTTTTCGGCCGCCGCTTCTGCAGCCGCCTTTTTTCTGCGTTCTTTTTCGAGCTCCAGTTCCAGCACATCTTTCTGGAGCTCCTTGGTATCGAAAATCCTTATCAGACTTTCGTTATCCAGCACCTCCGGCGTATCCGGGCCGTAAGTCCCTTCTGCGCTCACAGCGCCCGCCATGGTGATTTCTTCGTTTCTCTTTATTTCTGCTTCTTTGATATGCGCCACCGGATCGAATGCTCCCAGGTCGCCCCAGGTATCTTCCGGAAGCGGCTTGAAATCGGCAGCCGCATTTGTTTCTTCCGGCTCATCCTCAAATTCTTCCTCCGAAGCATTGGCCTCATCGCCCGGATCTTCGATCACTGCAAAATCAATATCGTGCTCTTCCTTGTGGTCTTCCTCGGGCGCTGCCTGCTCCTCGGCGGGAATCACAGGCTCTGCGGCAGCCGCCGGCTCTGCCTCGTCGGCTTTTGGTTGCTGCTCCGGAGCCTTCTCTTCAGGCTCTCCCTCTGCCTGAGCATCGGTAGCGGTATCGGTCTCGGCTCCGGCTTCGTTTGCTCCTTCACCTCTCCTGCTCTCGCTGATGCGGTCGTATTCTCTGTCCAGAAGCTTCTGGAATTCCTCGTTTTTGCGGTTGAAAGTATAAAACTTTTCTATTCTCGCCGTATCTCTGGCAGCATCTTCATTTTCGCTGTCCATATCAGCCTGAATATCTTCTATTGAAACGGGTCTGTCCGCTTCTTCCGACTTTTTCCCGTTCTCTTCTTCAGCCTTGTAGATTTCAAGCTTTCGCCAATCCACAATAAAGTCTTCCGTCTTCTTAGGCTCTTTTTTGAAGTCGCTCACATCCCAGACAAACTCGCTGTTGTCCATCTTGCGGACAGGCCGCTGTTCTTCGGTTTCTTCACGGAAAACATATTCGCCTGCCGCAGGCATATGCGGCTGCTTTTCCATTATGTCCTGTGGTGTTGTGAGCCCCGGTCCCTTGTGCGGAAGATTGTAAATCACTTCTTCCCCGGCATCGTCAAAACGAGCCAGGTCGAGTTTGTTCCCACAGTGGCTGCAAAATAAATCTCCGTTCCTCACCGCTCTGCCGCATTTGTTGCAATACATGCTGTCCTCCAATACTATGCCTTGATATTGGCCTCAATTTCGTCTCTCGTATAAACCCGCCCGAATTTGTCGCAGGCGCAGTCTCTGTCTTCGTATCTGTGTCCGGCGTAGTTTCCTTCACGTCGGTTTTCTTCAACCTTGAATTCTGGTTTCCAGTCTTTCATCGTATCTTTGGGCTCTACCGGCGCCGCCCCGGCTGCAGGCTCAGCGGCTGCTGTATCCTGCGTCTGCACATGCATCTGCGCTTCGGTCTGCGGTGCTGCCTGCCTCTCTTCATAAACCGGTGCCTGCTGCATCTGCGCCGGCACCTGTGGCATCACAGGCTGTTGCATCGGCATCTGTACCGGTACCGCCACCTGAGGCATTCCCATCACCGGAATTCCTATAGTCTGCATCAGAGGCGCCTGCGGCATCTGTACCGTCTGGACCCCCTGGGCCGGCTGCTGTGACCGGTTGCAAACCTGCGCCGCCTGCTCTGCCCGAATGCGTGTGCCTTCGCGGATTGCGTCTTCAATACGAGCGCTCCGCATATCTCCTGCTTCTTTTTCTTCAGTCAGTTTGGAATTCAATTCCTCTTTCAGCCCGGCTATTTCGCTTTCTATGGACTGCATGGCATCAATCCGCTCGCCCACCTTCCAATACCAAAGACGCAAACCGCGGAAAAGAAGCCATAAAGCAAAAAATGCCAGCACAAAACCGACCCCAACCATCAGGTGAGCTCTGTATTGCACTGCCATATTTAAAATTTCATGCCACACATTGCTGAACATTATGTAAGTAGACTCCCAACTTATTTTTGATATTATATTATACCATTTTTAGACTTCTCATTCAATTCATATTTCCTTTGATTTTATTCATCATCGCCTCCATCGCTTCTTACCATCTCCAGGTACTCGTTAAAATCCTCGATGCCGCTGCCGATAAACTCCAGCATGACCGGCTCCTTGAACTCATACTTGGCTGTGGTAGTGATGGCAGACCCCAATTTGGACTCACGAAGCTCGCTCTCCAGCTGCAAAATAGCACTCAAAGAGTAGGCCGTGGCCAGGATCTGCCCCTGATTGAAGCTGACAAAATAAAGCCCCTCCATATCGTCGCTGAGGCGGAAAACTCTTTTCTTTACATGGTCGTTGTTCTTGCGAAAACGCATATACATATTGCCGATATCAGTCTCTGTGCTGACTGTGTTCCCAAGAATTTCCGGGCAGCGATTCTCAAAGGATTCCACGCCGCCGCTAAACTTGTAAACCGTGACATACTCTGATTTTCTGAGCTTCATGGCTGCTTCGCGCTGAGTAATGCGCAGGCTGGAACGGCTGGAAAAATCCACAATCTGGTGTTCGCTGTTCACTGTCACTTCCGACACGATGATCGTATATTCGCCGTCATATTCCACCACGGATTCTGCCATATATACAGTATCCTGCTCCGCCTCGTGGATGTCGAGCGTGTTCATGCACATGGTACATATAGGCAATGTCTCAAACTGGTTCATCAGCACATTGCCCTTCACCAGATTGGCTGCCGCGGCAAAGTCCTTGCCGAAAATGCGCATGAGGAAATAGTGGATGGCCTGATAATTATTTACGATCGGAGTGCACATCTTGCTCTGCAAAACGCTGCGTTCCTTGCCGTTCATGGTGATAGGCTCACCCAGATAATACATGTATTCTTCCCTGTGATCCGGAAGCGGGATTTCATTCTTTTTGTTGAAATCCACAAAGGTCTGAAGCAGATAAAATGCCTCCTTCTCCGTCACGGCCACTTCTTTGCCGCCCAAACCTCCGAAAAGCTGTCTTTTGATGTTATCGAAGGTCTCCGGGTCATTCCCTTTTACCGAAGCATATTCGTCAAAGCCGAACTCTTCTGTTTCAAAATAGAAAAACTGAGAAAGGTCTTCAGGCTCTTCGGGATTGGCGCTGTACCAGACCTTGAAGCGCATAAAAAGACCCACCACGCCCATATAACGAGTGTCTGTAACATAGCCGGAGACGTATTTCATATCCGTTATGCCCGGCGGAAATTTAAGTCCGCCTTTTATCACTTGAAAATTGCGGTCGTGATGAAAGCTCATGTTTTCCTCCTATTCCCTGTCCAGCAGGATCAGCTCGGCGCTGACACCGCTCAGGGTATTCATAAGGCTCAGTGTATCTGACACCGAAACCTTTGAAAAGTCGATGTGCGGCAGAGTGGACCAGTTGTTCACAATGGCCTGTCTCTTGCCGGTTGCGGTCTGATGGCGGATGGCATCCTCGTATGCGGAAACAATGTTGTCCTTGGTGAGGGTGTATCTGCTGACCTTGTATTCTCCAGAGAGTCCAGAGGTTCTTACGAGGAACTCCGTCTCTTCGTCATATTCCTTGATTTTTTCCAGAATCTTTTCCTTGTTTTTCTGCGCCTTCAGCTCTTCGCGCATCACGGAGTCGATGTTGTAAACCAAGATGGTCATGCTGGAAATGTCTTCTGCTGTCTTGGAAGAAGTGGTAACGATATAGTTTGGTCCGTCCGCCAGAACGTTTTCCTTCAGGCTCTTGAGTAGATTGTAAGGCCTTGCGATAGGCTTCATCAATTCGCCTTCGAAGAGTTCCGTCATGAAGCGGTGTTCAAAACCGGAGCTGAAGGCTTCCTGAATATTGACGTCGATAATGGACGACTTGCTTCTGGTCTTGCCCGCATAGTCGCTGTAGACGCCCTTAACTAGGCGCTTGATGGCATCTTCGATGTCCTCGGCACGGCTACGGGTATATTGCGCAGTGGTTTCTCTGCCAAAGACTTTGCCAGTGTATTTTTTCCTGTACTCGGACGGATGCATGCCGTACCATGTCTGGAAGTGCTTGATATAGTAACGTACTGCCGAAAAGCCGGACTCTTCGGCAATTACACCGATTTTCTTGTTGGTGGTGAGCAGGAGCTTTTCCGACTCTTCCACGCGGATGAAAGACAGCAGTTCCTGGAATGAAAGACCTGTGGCCTCCTTGATGACATGGGAGAGGTAATAGATGGAAAGATGCTCTCTTTCAGCGATTTCCGAAAGCGTCAGCTTGCGGGTGTAATTTTCGTACATGTAGTCCGTGATCCTGTTCAGGCGGCCTGCCAGAATCTTATCGCCCCTGTTTTTGGAGTCGCTGACCAGTTTGCCGTCATCCGTTACATGATAGCTGAAGTCCGCGAAGAGACAGCTGATCAGATTGTGCGTACTTTCAATTACCTTTTGCTCGTATCCAAAACCTTTTTGCAGGATTTCCATCATGATCTTTGCGAGGATGCTCTTGAGCACGTCCAGGCTCTCGTCGCTGTCTTCTTCCATGTCCGTGATGAAGAAGCAGTCTTTGATGTTTTCGTAGTATTCCGCAAAATACCCCATATCCAGCTGGAGCATCATTACCATGTTTTCTTCGTCCCCTTTGCTTTCAAAGCTGTGGGTTTCATTGTCGTTTATGATAAAGATGTCGCCTTTTCGCAAAGTGTAGGTATAGTATCCGTTCTTAAGCTTTATGGTTCCGTCCAAAACAAAAACCACCTCGATATCATCGTGGAAATGTATAGGATAATTTCTTATATCCGCCACCACCACGTTGACGGGCAATTCTTCTTTGTAGACATTTTTTTCCTTGAGCATAAGGTCCTCCAAATGTGTGAATATTTTGTAAACTGTTGCACTTTTTTGCTGCCCGCATCAGATCGAAAAATTTTTCCGCGAGCCGGTTTTATGTAAACCTCCTAAAGTTATCCCCATCATTTTTTCAACAAGGGATAAACTAAAGAAAATTAAAGACGATTAGGTTTTTCCACATGGATTTTTTCTTTTGTATACAATCTTTTCCACCGCCCGCTGTGGAAAAATCTCCGTCCAATTAGCGTTGAATTTTCAAGGCTTTTAGATTTGCTTCCGCCTTGTCAAGGGGGATTTATCCACAGATTTTAATATTTTTTGCAAGTTTTCTTTATTGCGTGAAAGTGCTCCTTAATATTAACGGATAATGCGGTTTTAATGCGGTCTGAAAAATTCTTTTTCAACTGCTTTTAAAGATTTTTTTGAATTTCCCGAAAGGTTTCGACCGGCACAAGTAGCAACATTCGCTTCATATTGTAACATGAAACCGCAAGTTTGTACATAAAAAATTTGTTCAAATTTGCTCATGGCGAATAGCAAATTAGGAGCGGTTTTCGCGGAGGTTCAGGAAAGAGGCCGCCAGTACGCAGGCGATGCCGATGTAGGAATTGAGCGCCAGATGCTCGCCCAGGATGATGACCGAAAGCAATGGCGCGATGGCTATCTTCAGGAAGAACGAAATAGCCGAAGTCTGCACATTGGCGTGCTTGATGGTCAGGAACATGAAAAGATAGCCGCCGCAGGTTACCACAACGCCTGCGTACAGCACAACGCCGATGTTGGCCGGCACGTCCGCGAAAACCGGACGGCCTGCAGCCAGCAAAAATACCAAGAGTACTATGTTGCCCAAAAACATGGAGCTGCAGGCCTGGGTGATGGAACCCATCGTGCGGCCCGCAAACTTGCCTATGACAGTGTACAGTCCAAAGAGCATTGCTCCCAGCAGCACCAGCAGGCTGCCGCCTATGGTGTTGCCCGGCTGCAGATCCCACGGGCATATCATGAAAGTCAGACCCAGAAGCGCCAGCAGGAGGTAAAGCCACTTGGTGCGGCTCATCTTCTCGCCGCCGATGAAGTGGGCGAATACCATGGAAAACATGCCATTGGTACCCACGATAACCGATGCCGTGGATGCATTGGTCATGGTGATTCCCAGCTGGATGGAGCCCATGCCCAGCGGCACGCAGATGATGCCGGCAATGATGACCGTGATCATATCCTTGACAGACGGTCTGTAGGCCGGCTCGCCCTTTGCAGCCAGCTCTCCGTTGCGCTCGCGTTGCTCGCCGGCCGCCAGCGGTATCATGCAGGCAGAGCCGATGAGAAAGCGCAGGAATGTAAACTGGAACGGATCCAGATTGCTGCCTGCGATTTTGCCTGAAATCTCCAGCGTACCAAAACACAATGCGGTAAGAATAATATAGAGATAAACTTTTTTAGTCATTTTCCAAAACCCCGATTTTATATTTGTCGTTGCGCGATTCGCCTCTATTTGACCACGCTGCGCAGATGCTTTTCTATCAGATCCACGAATGTGTCCAGCATGTCGCGCTTTTCAAAGATGGCGCGAGCGCTTTCGTTTTTGCCGCCGCCCTTTCCGCCGTACATAGGCGCATATTCACGCACCAGGCTGCCGCATGCGCATACCTTGCCGTCGGAAAGCAGCACGGCCGTATTCTCGTCTGTGCAGATGAGAATCAGCGGCTTTGCGGGACGACCCTGGCAGATCTCGCGGCTCATGGCGAAGAGGTCGTCCGTGGTCAGGTCCGAATATTCGAAGGTAAGCACAGACGGGGCCGTGCTGTCGGCGCCCTGCGCCGTGGCGGCGGCCACAGCCTCCTCAATCTTTGCAGCCCGCTCCGAGATTACGGACTTTTTCAGGCGATAAAGCTCGTCGCGGAGCTTTTGAATCTTCGCATCTCCCAGCTTCACCTGCTCAAAGAGTGTCTCAGGCGTAGCGCTGTAGCGGTTTGCGAAGAAAGTATATACATCATGTTTGAATTCATAGTCTTTGTAAGCTCTCTCGCCGGCCTCGCAATATACGCGGAACATTCCTTTATTTGGCTCCACTTTGAAAATCTTGATCAGTCCTATCTGGCCGGCGGTGGCAGGATGTGTGCCGCAGCAGGCTACGCAGTCTGCCGCATTTTCTATGCTGCCCACGCATACTATGGAAATGTTCTTTTCGATGGCCAAAGCCTTTCGCAGCGGCAGGTCGCGGCACTCGTCCGCAGTGGCAAAAACCCTGCGAATGACAGGCGCGTTGCTCCATATTACCTGATTTGCGCAAAGCTCCACATGCTTGCACATATCAAATGTCAGCTCTTTGTATTCCGGCATCTCTTCCAGCGAGATATCTATGGTCATGTAGTCCTTGCCCATGTGAAAGCCGCGGTTCACTCCGCCGTATTCGCGATAGAAGATACCGGAGAGGATGTGCTCTCCGCAGTGGCGCTGCATGTTGTCAAAGCGGCGCGCCCAGTCTATTTCCATCTCCACTTCCGTTCCGGGAGTCAGCTTCGCCAGCGCTGCATCGCAGGCAGCCGCATCTTCAAAGCTTAGCAGATGTGTGATAATTTCTTCGCCGCTTTCTCCCTTTTCTGATACGTCGCAAACCTCATAGCCTGTGATAGTGCCCAAATCGCAGCTCTGACCGCCGCCTTCAGGGAAAAATATGGTCTCGTCCGTCACCAGCGCCAGAAGCTTCCCTTCCGCAGCCAAATCGCGGAAATTTGTATTCTTAATCTCTGCCACCTTCTCGCAGGAAACCACCTTCGCCTTGCCGGACTTCATATATACATCGTCGTAAAATTTCTTATATGTAGCCATTTTATGCCTCCTCAGAAAATTTCCACCGTTAGTATATCACAAAATACGCCATCCTACTCTCCTTTAAAATATGAAAAGTGCAAATCTGCAACTATGCTCCATCATTTGCGCAAGAAAAAAGGACTCTGCCGAATGGCAAAGCCCTTTCATTTTGTAATATTTTGCGCTTCACGCAAACCGCGGAAAACCCGCAGCTCGCAGCTTTCGACTAGTCCTCAGCAGGGAGAACCTTCAGGTCGTCTGCAATGATGAGATCGCAGCCTGTTGCAGCCTTGATATCGTCCAGAGAATAGTCTTCGTATCTTTCTTCAAGAACGAGGCCCTTGTCTGTTACACGCATTACGCCCATCTCTGTGATGATGAGGTTTACGCACTTAGGTGCAGTCAGAGGAAGTGTGCACTTCTTCAGGATCTTGTGGTTGCCCTTCTGAGTGTGGAGCATTGTGATGATTACTTCACGAGCGCCGCAAACCAGGTCCATGGCACCGCCCATACCTGCTACCTTCTTGCCAGGTACGATCCAGTTAGCCAGGTCGCCGTTTTCAGCAACTTCCATAGCACCCAGAACTGTAGCTGCCACATGTCCGCCTCTTACGAGACCGAAGGAGTCAGCTGTATCGAAGTACTTAACTCTTGGGAGAACAGTAACATACTGTCCGCCGGAGTTGATGATGTCTACGTCCAGAGTTTCAGCTGTTGCTGCAGCGTCCAGACCTGCGAAACCGTTCTCGGAGTGGAGTGTTACGATAACATCATCCGGAACGTAGTTTGCTACCATTGTAGGGAGACCGATACCCAGGTTTACGAAGTCTCCGTTTTTGAATTCCTTAGCGCATCTCTTTGCGATTCTTGCTTTTAAATCTGCCATGGTTTTTCTCCTTCCACAATAGTATCTACGAGAACACCTGCAACTGCGAAAGTATCAGGATCCATCTCACCAATTTCAACCAGCTTTTCAGGAGCGATGATAGTGTGATCAGCAGCACCTGCCATTACATAGTTGAAGTTCTTTGTAGCCTTTGCGCACATGTAGTTACCAAACTTGTCAGCGATGGACGGTCTGATAAATGCATAGTCTGCGTGGAGTGGCATTTCGAGCAGGTACTTAACACCTTCGATTTCGATAGTCTTCTTGTCTCTGCCCAGTTCATCCTTTTCGGTTTCCATCATTGTACCTACACCTGTTCTGGTGAGAACTCCGCCAAGACCGTAAGCTGCTGCTCTGATCTTTTCTGCCAGAGTACCCTGCGGAACCAGAGTATATCTGAGAGTTCCCTCAGCGATCTGCTCGTTGATACGAGGGTTTACGCCGATGTGGGAAGCGATCAGGTGATCTACCATGTGATTTTCCAGAAGTTTTCCTACTCCACGAGGAGTCTTTCCTGCGAATTCGCCCTCAGGCTGACCTTCAGCAAGTCCACCGTCGTTAGCGATAACTGTCAGATGCTTTACACCTTTTCTTACAAGCGCATCCATCAGAACTTCAGGGGAACCTGTAGCGAGGAAGCCGCCGACCATGATGGTCATTCCGTCTTTTACGCCTGCTACTGCTTCATCAGCAGTCAGAATCTTATTAATCATAATAAACTGTTTCCTTTCATTTTTATTTAAAAGTAACCGTACGTTTATATTGTAAGCCTACCGCCACTTTTTTTCAATATTTAAAGGAGTTTTCTAAAATTACTTCTTCAGAGGCTCTCTGTTCTGCCAACCTCTCTTAACGATTTCAGTAATGATGAAAGACGCTACATGCTCCGCATACTTGTGAGGTCCGAAACCTGCATCATAACCCAGTTCCTGAGCCAGTTCGTGGGAGATACGAGGACCGCCGCAGATCAGGAGTACCTTGTCACGAATACCTTCTGCTTCGAGCAGTTCTACCATGTTGGTCA
>CAMPBN010000030.1 GCA_946638265.1 uncultured Bacillota bacterium | reverse complement strand
ATGAAACATCAGCCACAACGTTGATTTCTTTCATAACGGCTTCCATAGTGGCGTTAAAGCCTTCGATAATGCGCTGGTAGCCGCCTACAAACTTGGAAGCATCGCCTCTGTATGAGGTGTTGCCCAAAATTGCGTTATGGGTAAGATTTTCTGTTTCATCTATAAGAGCTTTCAGAGTTTCCACCATTCGCTTCATGGCGATGGAAAGAACATCCTCATCACTTCTGAGTTTTACATCTATATCGGTATTACCGGCTGCCACTTCGTCCAGGATATGTGCCTGTTCGTTGTTCGCATCTATCAAAGAGGCGAAGGAATTGATAAGCATATCGATTTCGTCGTCTTCTTTTTCTTTTCTTTGTACGTTAGTCAGTTTCTTACCCAAAGCCAGCTCTGCTGCCTGGTTGGCGATATTGGTGACCGGAGCCACAGCCTTTCTTGTTGTGAACAGCAGGATGAGCAGGATAACAATGAGAGCCAGGATCAGGATGGCAATCTGCATCCAGATGGTGTTGGTAGCCATCGCATAAGCTTCTCTTGTAGGAAGGGCAACGATAACATTCCAGCCTGTGTTCTCCATTACTCTGGTAACAGCTACCATCTTGGTGCCGTCGATGTCTTTGAATGTGAAGATCTGTCCGGCTTCATTGGCCTGAACTGCGGAAATGAGTTTTTCGTCAAGATCGAAATCGTCGATTTTGTGATTATTGCCGTTTTCATCGAGGCCCATCAGATCTTCGTCCGGATGGTAGAATACTGTGCCGTCTGCCAGGAATACCATGCTGTAACCGTTCTCGCCGACCTGTGCGGCTGCCAGAGTTTCACGAACGTCGTTGAGGGAGAAGTCGATGCCTACGCAGCCAAGATATTCGTTGCTGGAAGGATCCATGATAGGGGAAGAAATGGTGCACACCACATTACCGGATTGCATGTCCACATACGGAGCGGTGAAAACCGTTTCGCCGGTTTCTTTAGGGCGTGTTACCCATTCGCAGGTCATAAGATCTGTGCCCGGATAGTCTACATTCATGGTGTCGCCTGTGGAAGAACCGATATCGTTTACATTCCAGCTGGCCGTATAGATCTCTACGGCTGTGTCCGTATGCATCTGATATGCAGCCTCAAGCTGCTTCTGAACGGTTGGCCAGAGCGGGCTGTCTGCGAAGAAAAGTCTGTTTATTTTTTCGTCTCGCATGAAATTGATAAGAAGTGGATCTTTTGCATACTGCTGCGTCGTGGCTGCGTGAGAATCAAAGAATTCTTCGGTCTCCATAACAAGACCGTCAGCGATGAGGCCCAGTTGCTCATTTGAAGAGTTCTTTACCTGAGTGGAAAGAACAAGGCTGAGGATGGTTAAAGCCACAGCAAAAATAATAATCGTCGGGATAGCTGTCTTGATGACAAGCTTACGAGCAAGCCCTTTGTTTTTCATATGAAATTTTCCTCCTAAAACACTTTCAATTTTGCCGGTGGACATCCCAGCACTTAAAGTTATATTAAGAATGTTTTTAAGTATCATAATTGTCCTACCAAATACAAAAAAAGTCAAGGGAAAAGCCGAAATATATTGAAAATAGACGAATGTACATTATTTCACTATATGTCTATGATGTGTGAAGGAACGCCATAAATTGTTTTTAAAAGTTTTTCAGAAAAAACAGAAAAAAGCATCGAAATAGAACTTGAAATGTTGTATAATGTTCGTATAACTAAACATAAGGACATAAGGCGAAAGGAAGTGTTATTGATGAAATTTAAGGGCCTTACCAGGAAGGCATTCATACGTATCGGCGGTGTATGCCTTGTTATATTCCTAATTTGTATATTGGTGAGTACATACAACATAAAAAAGGGAATGTCTGAGCAGACAAATCAGAACATTGAGTTTAGTGTTCAATCCACCGCTAAAGATGCGAATGCATTCTTTGACAAATACATCTCCATCGGGCAAAGCCTGGCAACAGATCGGAATGTTATCGACATGATCAGCCAGTCTGCAGCAGCCGGCGGGGAAATGATACAACATCCGAACGGACCGGCTATCATGACCACGTTAAATTCTGCAAAGGATGCGGATGAAAACATTCTGGCATATTATATCGCTGTGGGAGACATCGGCAATGACCTTTTGATGAGCGGCAACATCTGGCTTTCAAAAGATCTGGCAGGCATCAATGTAGGCGAGCGCGGATGGTACAGAGCCTGCGTGGACGATGGCGAGACCAAGATCAGCGATCCGTATGTAGATGCTGTTACAGGAAAGGATGTTACCACGCTTTCCATTCCTATTACGGATAACGGCAAGGTTTTGGGCGTAGTTGCGTTTGATATCACACTCGATACGGTTAACGGTATACTTTCTCAGTGCCAGATCGGTGAAGACAGCCAGATTGCAACGGTACTTCCAAGCGGCACGCTCTTCTATTCCAGCATGGGCGAGTCCGGTGAAGGGTACACGCCGCTCGATGAAATCTCGGAGGAATTGGCCGCATATATGGCAGATCCCGAAGATACAGGTATCGTAAAATTCCAGGTTGATGGCACCAAATACATCGGAGCCAAGGCACTCATCGGCGAGACCGGATGGATGGTAATGAGCTCTATAGCCAAGAATGAGGCTTACAGCACCATGGCCAAGATTGTGGCAGCGCTGATCGCGTTGCTGGTGGTAGCATGGATCGTAACTTCCGCGCTGGTTATCATCTCCTTCAGAAAGCTGGCAGTGCTCCCGGTAGTAAGCTTGCAGAAGAAGGCGGACATTATCGCCTCCGGTGCGGTAGATGTCAAGATCAACTATCTTGAAAATCCGAGTGACGAGATCGAGTCTTTGGGCAACTCCATGCACAACCTGCTGGAAAACAGCAAGACTCAGGCCAGCGAGCTTGAGGCAATTGCCGGCGGTGAATCCGTAGACGTACATGTTCGTTCCGACAAGGACGTAGTAAATATCGCGCTGAAACAGCTGGTAGACACCATCACCGGTCTGGAGCAGGAAATCGTAGCCATGGGCGAAGCTTTTGCGGAAGGAAACACTGCAGCCAGAGGCAATGCAACAGCATTCAGCGGCAGCTTCAGTGAGCTGATTGATAGCGTTAACGGCATGGTAGAAAATATCATGGGACCTGTTAACAAGATTGCAGATTCCGTAGACAACCTCGGAAAAGGAAACCTCATTACCATCGAAAACGATGAAAAGGGTGACTTCCACGATATTCTGTCCGATATTCAGACAGCCATCAACAATGTTAAGCTCCTCGTATCCGATGCAGAAGGCCTGGCAAAGGCGGCTATCGCAGAGAAATTCGATCAGAGAGCCGATGCGGACAAGCACAGCGGCGATTTCAGAAATGTTATTGATGGTATCAACAAGACCATGGATATGGTTGTGGACAAGGTCAACTGGTACGAGTTCATCATCAATTCTATCGGCGCACCGGTTGTAGTATCTGACATGAACGGAGATACGCTCCTGTTTAATGATACTTTCAAAAATTCGCCGCTTATGAATACACATTGCGACGTAGTAGGCCTTTACAATCAGGGCACTTCCTCCTCCAGAATCATGGCAGGCGATCAGGTCTTCGTTCAAAAGACAGTACCTATCAAGGACCGCGGAGGCCAGAATGTAGGATTTGTTACTTACATGTCTGAGATTACAGAGATTGTAAAACCTCAGGAATACTCAGAGCGCGCCATCGAAAGAATTCAGCACAACCTGCAGAATGTGGCTATGGGCGTATTCGACTTTGACAATACACGAGAAGAGCCTGATCAGTACAGCCGGACAGTGGCAGAGCAGTACGGCAGGATTGAAGACAGCATCGAAAACGTAGTGGAAGCCATCGGCAGACTGGTTTCCGATTCCACAAAGATGGCAGAGTATGCTCAGAAGGGCCAGCTCTCATCCAGACTGGATGTAAACCGCCACAACGGTAAATACAGAGAAGTTATAGAAGGTCTGAACAGCACTATCGACCTGACGGTAAAACCTATCAACGATGCCATTTCAGTTCTCGAAAGAATCGCTCAGGGCGACCTTTCAGCAAGAATGGACGGTTTCTATGAGGGCGATCACAACAAGATTAAGAATGCTCTAAACGAAACGGTTACAAACCTCAGAGATGTAGTGGACGAGATCGACAGAGCTCTCAGCGAGATGGCAGAGTGCAACTTTGCAGTAGTCCCTCAGGAGCAGAAATTTGTCGGAGATTTCAGTACTATCAAGAGCTCGCTGGAGAACATCATGTTCAGTATCGGCGATGTTATGGGTGAAATCCACCATGCGGCAGGCCAGGTGGCAGGCGGTTCGCGCCAGCTGTCCACAGCTTCCCAGACGCTGTCCGACGGTGCTACCAAGCAGGCATCCAGCATCGAAGAAATCAATGCTTCCATGAGCGGCATCGCTGAGATGACCAAGAAGAATGCGGAAGATGCATTCAAGGCTTCCGACATGGCCAATGCCGTAATGAAGAACGCATCCGCCGGAGATGCCAAGATGAAGGATATGCTGACATCCATGAACGACATCAACGAAGCATCCGCATCCATCTCCAAGGTTATCAAGGTTATCGACGATATCGCATTCCAGACCAACATCCTGGCTCTGAATGCGGCAGTAGAGGCGGCGAGAGCCGGAGTACACGGCAAAGGCTTTGCAGTTGTAGCTGATGAGGTCAGAAACCTGGCAGCCAAGTCGGCAGCAGCCGTTCAGGATACAACAGCCCTGATCGAAGGCTCTATCTCAAAGGCAGAGCAGGGTACAGTCATTGCCAACGAAGCGGCCACCGCATTTGCAGAGATCGTATCCGGCATCACGGAAACATCTGAGCTTTGCGGAGCTATCGCACAGATTTCCAAGACTCAGGAGCACAATGTTGAAGAGGCCAACCAGGCTATCGAAAACGTCTCCGTAGTAGTGCAGAGCAATTCCGCAACCGCAGAAGAGTCTGCAGCTCAGTCCGAAGAACTCTATGCACAGGCAAACGTGCTGAACCAGATGGTATCCAAGTTTACCATCAGAGGCGAGGTAAAGGGCGGAGCAGCTTCCGGTCAGCCGGCAATCCCGGCTCCAAGAGAAGAAGCTCCAAGTGCACCGGGTGGCACTCCTGAAATTTCACTTCCTGAACTTGACATCAGCCTGGACCTTGACAAATATTGATAAATAATCCGCTGAAGGCCCCTGCTGCGGCAGGGGCCTTTCTTTTGCTAAATGTATATTAGTATGCTATAATGAGCGGGTAAAAGTTTAAGCATGAGAGGATAAAATATGGCAAAAATCCTGGAAGGCGCTCTTGTGACGGCCAGCCTGAACGAGAGCATGAAAAAAGACGTGGAAGAGCTTAAAAGCCATGGCATCCTGCCTACGCTCTGCATTATCAGAGTGGGGGAAGAGGCGGACGACCTGGCGTATGAAAGAAATGCTGTCAGACGCTGCGAAAAAGTGGGCGTGGCCACCAGATTGGTGGCGCTGCCAAGAAACATAGATCAGGCTTCTTTTGACAGAGCTTTGATGGCAGCCAACGGAGATAATTCCATCCACGGGATATTGATGTTCAGACCGCTGCCGGCACAGCTGGACAGCGAAAAGGCGCGTCACATGCTCTTCCCGGCCAAAGATGTGGACGGATGCACGGACGGCTCTCTGGCAGGAGTGTTTGCAGGGCATGAAGTGGGATTCCCGCCGTGTACCGCGGCCGCTGTGCTGGAGATCCTGCACTCCTTCGACATCCCCGTGGAGGGCAAAAAAGCAGCCATTATCGGCCGCTCCCTGGTAGTGGGCAAGCCTGCCGCCATGATGCTGATGAAAGAAGACGCCACAGTGACTGTCTGCCATACCAAGACTCGTGATATAGATAAGATCTGCCGCGAGGCGGATATCATAATATCTGCGGCAGGCTCCAAATATTTCGTGGACGAAAACTTTGTAAGGCCGGGCCAGACCGTCATAGATGTAGGAATTAACTACGACGATGAAACCAACCGAATTTGCGGCGACGTGGACTTTGAGGCGGCAGCCGAAGTGGTGGATGCCATCACGCCGGTTCCTGGCGGTGTAGGCTCCGTGACGACGGGCATTTTGGTGCGCAACGTGATCACGGCTGCAAAGCGCAGCTGCGGGCTTTAGAGCGGTGAAGGCACGGGGCCGGAGCCGCAGACAAAACAAAATCAGATTTTAGAGGGATATTAAGATGTTAAAAGGAAAAAATGTCCTCCTCTGCGTCAGCGGGGGAATAGCAGCATACAAATCAGCTACCATTGCCAGCATGCTGGTGAAACTGGGAGCCACAGTGAACACTATCATGACGGAAAATGCCACCAAATTTATAGCGCCGCTCACTTTTGAAACTCTTACCAAGACCAAATGCATCACGGATACATTTAACAGAGATTTTGAATTTGACGTGAAGCATATATCGCTGGCCAAAGCGGCAGATATCATTGTGGTGGCACCGGCTACCGCCAATACCATCGCCAAGCTGGCTCACGGCATAGCGGACAACATGCTCACATCCACCATCATCGCTTCCACAGCGAAAAAACTGGTGGTGCCGTCAATGAACACCAATATGCTGGAAAATCCTATCACGCAGGACAATATTAAGCTGCTGGAACATTACGGATTTTTGGTGATGCAATCGGCAGAAGGACTTCTCGCATGCGGAGACACAGGCAAGGGCAAGATGCCGGAGCCTGAAGATATAGTGGAAGAAATCTTGTATCAGATTGCTTTTGAAAAAGACCTGGCAGGCAAAAAGGTGCTGGTGACGGCAGGGCCTACCAGAGAGTCCATTGATCCGGTGAGATTTATCACAAACCATTCCACAGGCAAGATGGGATATGCGCTGGCAAAAGCTGCAGCTCTTCGCGGAGCGGATGTGACTCTGGTTACCGGCCATACGGCCCTGAAAGCACCAAGAGGAGTGGAAGTGGTGGACATCGACTCCGCGGAAGACCTTTTTCGCGCAGTAGCGGAAAGGTCAGACAGCTGCGATTTCATCTTCAAGGCAGCTGCAGTGGCAGACTACACACCGGTTTCCGTTGCGGACCAAAAAATAAAAAAGCAGGATGGAGACATGTCCATTCCGCTGAAACGTACGGAAGATACGCTGAAATATCTGGGTGCTCACAAGAGAGCAGGTCAGGTGCTTTGCGGCTTTTCCATGGAGACGGAAAACGTGCTGGAAAATTCAAAAGCCAAGCTGGCCAAAAAGAACATAGATATGATAGTAGCCAACAGTCTTCGTACGGAAGGCGCCGGTTTTGGCACGGATACCAACGTGGTCAGCCTGATCACAAAGGATTCGTGCGAGGAATTGCCGATCATGAGCAAGTTTGACGCAGCATGCGCCATCATCGACAAAGCCAAATCTATTTTGTAGGCTTTTCGGACTTGTCTGCTTTTGCAGTCTCGGCTGCAAGCTCTTCGGCAGCAAACTTTTCGCGCAGGCTCTTGGTATATTCAAGCACATAGAGCTTGTCTGCAAAGGATTGGGCGATATTCTGCATCAGATAGGGATATTCCGAGTTCGGATAAAGCTCCTGAAAGGTCTCACCCGAAAAAGCGCAGGCCACAGCCCGCTCGATGCAGGTGCAAAAACTGGTATAAGTCTCTTCCTCGGTGCCAAGGCTGATGGCAGACCTCAGCAGCACTGCGATATCGCTCATACTGTAGACAGTCTTGAGAATGCAGATGGCAATGAGTGAGCAGACACTGTTTTTGCAATATTTTTTCTTTACCGGTGCGGCGATGACCTGGTGTTTTACATAGTTGTTCACCATAGTTTTGGTGAGTACAGGCTCATCGTCATCGGTGGGTATGAGATTTTGAAAATAGCCGTCCACGAGCGATATAATCTGGTCCAGATAGAGCTCGATAGACGGGATTTCATTCCATGAAGGCAGTTTGAATTCTTTCACTGTCTTTTTTTCTTTTGACATAATAACCCTCCGATACTATAATGATGATACCTTGGGAAATTATAGCACATGAAAATTTCACGGTCAAGGGTTGACAAGGTATTGTTGAAATGGTAATCTAGTCTCACGGACTAGATAGAATAGTCCGGCCTACTAAAAACTTTGAAAACACCGATTCGGGGACGGCTGCGCTTTTTTGATGCGGAAAGTCGTCCTTGAATTGTGTAATATACCAAAATCTTTTATTAAAAAGAGGCAAAAGAATGAACAAAGACATCAAGACTATCAGAGAGATACTGGAATATTCCAGAGAAAATTTCAGGGATAATATTGCATTCAGACTTCGTGCAGATGCAAAATGCCCGCCGGAGCAGCTTTCTGCAGACGGCAAATACAGAGATATCACATACAAAGAATTTCTTATAGATATCAGAATGCTGGCAACGGCGCTGATGGAGCAGGGATGCAGGAAAATTGCCATCCTGGGCAAAAACTCATACGAATGGGCATTGGCATATTATGCCACGGTTTGCGGAGGTATGGTCGTTATCCCGCTGGACAAAGGCCTGCCGGCAGAAGAGATTACATCCTGCCTGGAGAGAAGCCATGCGGACGTGCTGTATTTTGACACCGATCTGGCAGAGAATGTGAAGACGGCTCTTGAGGGCGGAGATTTTTCCGGTCTGACTTTGAAATGCTGGGGCAAGCTGCCCGCAGAATGCGAAGCTGTTTTCGGCAAAACGGAAAAGATGGAAGAAGACCTTCAGTACGGCAGGGAATGCCTGCTGGATGGCAGCACCTGCTATGCCAACGCTGAAATTGATCCGGACGCAATGACGGCGATACTTTTTACATCCGGCACATCCGGAAAATCCAAGGCGGTAATGCTTTCGCACAGAAATATCGCATCCTGCGTCTATGCCATGACAGAATATATCGCTTTTGAGCAGACGGATGTGAATATCGCGTTCCTGCCTTTCCACCATACTTTCGGAAATACGGGACTTTTGATGATGCTGGCCAACGGCGTGTGCAATGTATTTTGCGACGGTCTCAAATATGTTCAAAAGAATATTGAAGAATACGGAGTATCTGTATTTGTGGGAGTGCCGCTTCTGGTGGAAAACATGCATGCCAAGATCATGAAGCAGGTCAAAAAAGAGGGCAAATACGACAAGCTCAGAAAGGGCATTGCTCTCTCCAACTTCCTGCGCAAATGCCATATCGACGCAAGACGCAGAATTTTCAAGGATATTCACAATGCATTGGGCGGAAAACTCCGCATGATAGTTTGCGGTGCATCCGCTCTCAGCCCGGCAGTATCCAAGGATTTTAACGATATGGGTATCATCACCATCCAGGGCTACGGACTCACGGAAACATCCCCGACTCTGGCGTCGCAGCCGATAGGCTCGACAGACTACGATTCCACCGGGCCGCTCCTTTGCAATGTTGAGGGCAGGATCGACGAGCCTGACGAAGACGGTGTGGGCGAGCTCGTAGTGCGCGGTCCGAACGTTATGCTGGGATATTATGAAGACCCGGAAGAGACGGCCAAAGTGATCAGGGACGGATGGTTTTATACCGGCGACTTGGCACGCATCGACGAAAAAGGCTTTGTTTTCCTGAAGGGAAGAAAAAAGAATGTTATAGTACTCAAAAACGGCAAAAATGTATTCCCGGAAGAGCTCGAAGAAATCGTCGGCAGGCTCCCTTATGTAAAGGAATGCATGGTTTACGGCGAAAGCAGGGAGAGAAATTCAAAAGATGGCGGTGCAGATGATGTGACCGTTACCATTCGCCTGGTTTACGACAAAGATGTGATAAAACAAAGGCTCGAAGAAGGCAGCGAGCCTACGGAAGAAGCGTTTTACGAAATCGCAAAGAACGATATCGATGTTTTGAATCAG
>CAMPBN010000029.1 GCA_946638265.1 uncultured Bacillota bacterium | reverse complement strand
GACATCTACGCCCTGGGGATGCTGATGAACACGCTTCTTACCGGGAAGCCTTCGCGCGAAAATATCGCCAAAGGGCCACTTGAAGGAATTATCCGCAAGTGCCTGGAAATTGACCGCAGCGGTAGATTTAAAAATGTTTCCGAGCTGCGCAAAGCCTTGCTGAAGGTGCGCAGCGGCAAATATTCAAAAGCCGCTCATATCGCCCCGAAAACAAAGCGTGATTACAGACTGCCGGGCTTCCGTTCCGGAGATCCACTGCATATGCTGATAGCTGTCGCCGGCTACCTTCTTATTTTCGTAGGAAGCATTACCTGCGACGCAGGGGCGCCATCCGAATTTGACGGAATTTCACGCTTTTCGCTGGCCGTCTCACTTTTCGCGCTGGTTCTTTTCTGCTGCGACTACCTGGGAATACAAAGCCGAAGCAGCTTCATCCCCAAAGAAAAAGGCGCGAAGCGTACCTTCAGGCTCATCATTGCCGGAATTGCTGTAGTTATTGCCTTTTTCTTATTTGCTTTATTAATTTCGGCCATATTATATGCCCTCATAACGTTGTAATCACATGTATTGCTGATAACGTAATTCCTCGCATTGCTAATGGCGTAATTTCCCGCATGGCTGATGGCGTAATTCCTGCATTATTGATGCTTAATCTCTCGCAATGTTGTTGCCTAATTCCCCGCATTGTTGCCGATACAATGCAAAATTGCCGGCCGAGTCTGATGCACTGCCGTCCACCCGGCAATCCTCTTTCCATTATTTTATCATACTTTTAAAAAGCAAATTGCCCCTGATGCGGGGCAATTTTTAATTTTTTCTGCTGCTTGGCTTTTGCGACGCGGAGCCGGAGCACAGCGTTTTGGGTACGGCACCTGAGCAGCAGCCTAGCACTTTTGATACAGCTGCGGAGCCGCGGTCTAGCGCTTTTGATACAGCACCAGCTCCGGGTTTTCGCCGTCCTTTTCGTAAGTGCTGATCAGTATGAAATCCATGTTGGCCAGCACGCCAAAGCATCTCTCACCGCCAAACTCAGGCTCCAGCTGCGTGCCCAGATATGTGGTACCGTCATCGAGAAATTTCACCTTTTCGCCACTCGGCAGCCTGTATTCCAAATTTACAAATCGGCCAACCAGGGCATTCAGCGCTTCCACCTTTGGCATTCCTTCGATGTGGAGAGCGTTGATTTCCCGAATCAGCTGCTCCTTGAATTCGTCGAATTTCCCGCCGTCGCCCAGCTCGCTGTATCGCTTCCAATAATCCAGCGTCGGCAGCATCTGCTTCATATAGGCACGCGCCTGCTCCTCCGTGAAATTTTCGTTCACCATGTGCGGTACGCAGACATCGATAAGATTGTCCATATCGCTATAGGTATATGTGCCGTCGGCATAACACCATTGGCAATAGTCCTCGTTAAAGCTGCCGTCTTTGTCGTGGCTGATGATGCTGTCCTCGAGCGGCATCCCGCAGCATTGGCAAATCAGCTTCCGTGGCGAGCCCAGCAATGTATTTATCGAGACATTGTAAATCCCCGAAAGCAGTTTCAAAGTCTCGGTGTTCGGCACCGTCTCGCCGTTTTCCCACCGCGACACCGCCTGGCGAGTGACGAAGACCTTCTCCGCCAGCTCATCCTGGGACATCCCGTTCTTTGTTCTGAGTTCCAACAATACTTCACTTGCAGTCATATTAACACCCTCCTGTTTTTGCACGGCCGCTCTTGCGCCGGGGGCGGCGCTCTCACTTGCGCGCCGGCCACGGTGCTTTCCGGACTCGCGCTCCTTCTTACGCCCGGCCGCGGCGCTCGCCTTCTTAATTTATTCTATCATGTCGGCGCTCCCGGGTCACGCAACATGCAGTTGCGTCGGGTGCAGCACTCTCACTTCCGCGCCGGCCGCTACCTTTCCGGGCTCTCGAGCTCCTTCTTTCGCGCCGGCCACGGTGCTCGCCTTCTTAATGTATTCTATCATGTCGGCGCTCCCGGGTCACGCAACATGCAGTTGCGTCGGGTGCAGCACTCTCACTTCCGCGCCGGCCGCTTTCTGTAAATCCACATTTCAAAACCACGCAAATTCTTTAAATGTAAAAAATCTATGCCTTAAACGATGGTTTAGCTGTCTCCAAGTCATAAATTTGGGGGCAAAAACGGGTTATTCGCTGGTGGGGTAGTTTTAAATATGACTTATACGTGGAAAAGGATATGTTTAAGTCATATCGTGAGGTGCTCTGAGCGGGGTGAGACAAGAAAAATGCTTCAAAATATGACTTGGACGGTCAAAAAAATGCCAGCAAGGCATAGATTTTTTGCATGGGCTGCCAAGCATTTACTGCGTTGACAACATATTACAGGCGCTAGAGCAGTAGGGACCGCGAAAGAGGCGAGGCCGGCGGTGAAGAGATCGAGAGCGGCAGGCGAAGGGCGTGGCAGGCCGGCCGCAGGTTGCAATGCGGGGAGCGCGAGCGCTGCGCGAAAGAGGCGAGGCCGGGGGGCGCTGCGCAGAAGAGCTCCGAGCAGCGTGGCAGCGTAGCAACGTGGCGATGCGGCCGCCCTGTCAGAAAAAATTTTAAAATTATTAGCACTCACTATTGACGAGTGCTAATAAAAGTGTTATAACATAATTGCGGTAAGGAGGATGCCCCTCCGGGGCTCCCTTACTCGCACCTATCAAATATTTCAAATAAACCAGTCCGGAACTGCATCCCGGGCCGAAAATTGAAGGAGGAATGACTTATGATGTATTTACCTGCTATTTTTGGTGAAAGCCTTATGGATGACTGGATGGATGATTTCGATAAAGGCTTCATGTCTTTCGACAGAGATTTCGAAAAAGAATTTAACCGCGGCTTCGGCAAGAAAAATCCGCTTTTCGGCAAGCATGCCGCCAACCTGATGAAGACTGACGTTCGCGAAAACGAAAAATCTTACGATGTCAACATCGACATCCCGGGCTTTAAGAAAGACGAAATCAACCTTTCGCTGGAGGACGGTTTCCTGACCATCACAGCAGCTAAAGGCCTGGACAAAGAAGAGTCCGAAAAAGAAAGCGGCAGGATTATCCGCCGCGAACGCTATTCGGGCACCCTTTCCAGAAGTTTCTACGTAGGTGAGAATATCACCGAAAATGATGTGAAGGCCAAACTGGAACACGGCGTTTTGAAGCTGGAGATTCCAAAGAAAGACCCTGCGGCATCGCTGCCACAGAGGCACACCATCATGATCGAGGGCTAAGAAGCTGTCAACGTGATTGAGGGTTTCGTGCTAGCGAAACGATTGAGAGTTTCTCAACAGCTCAGCACAATCGCAAACATTATTGATCACCTTTTAGAAAGAGGCTTGTCCCGCGCGGGCAAGCCTCTTCATTTTTACCTTTAATGCGCTTTCCATGGTAAGACTCTGCCACTTCCGGCAGTCTAGGCCCTAACAAGGGCTTATTTGCGAAAAATGGCAGATTCCTGTGCCGCAGCCGTGATTAATTCTGCCACTTTTTTTCATTTTCCGCTACTTTCCTCTAAAATCCGCCGAAATGGCAGACTCTTTCGCATTGCAAGTGGCATAGTCTGCCAGGCCGGCAGACTGCTAGGGCTACAACCTATTTGAGTCTGCCATTTTTCCACTTTTGCCCCTTATACATATCTTTTCGCTAAGAAAATGGCAGATTCCGAAACCGCAAACGCGGCAGAGTCTGCCATTTTGGCATTTTTTTAAGTGATTTACGCGTTTTCAATCCGGGCTGGCAGACTCACCGCCGTCAACCGGGATAAACTCTGCCATAATAAATGACCAGATAGTCTCTGCCACAAGAAAGAAATAGATAGCCTCTGCAATGGTAATGGGCAGTGCCGGTTGCTAGTGCTTGCAATCTTTGTATGCCTGCATCTCCCGGTCTTTGAAGCAGCAGAAATACACCTGCATTCCTGCGTCCCGGTGTGCCGCCTGCCATTCGGAAACCGCCTTGAGCGAAACTTCTGCTGCTTCATCCAGCGGATATCCGTATACGCCAGTGGAAATTCCCGGGAAGGCGATGCTCCTGCAGCCGTTTTCAAGCGCCAGGTCCAGGCTCTTTTGATAGCACGAAGCCAGCAAAACTGCGTCTTTCGGGGTGCCACCGTAGACAGGCCCCACCGTGTGGATGATAAATTTCGCATTTGTTATGTTATACGCCTTTGTGATCTTGGCATCGCCTGTTTCGCAGCCGTTCAGCGTCCTGCATTCTGCCAAAAGCTGCGGGCCTGCAGCGCGGTGAATGGCGCCATCCACTCCGCCCCCGCCGAGCAGGCTGCGGTTCGCCGCATTCACAATAGCATCAGCCTCCATTTCCACAACGCTCCCTCTCACCAGCTCTATGCCTTTTTCCATTTCAAACTTTTCCATTTTACGCCTCCCTTTCAAAATTAATGCATTCTGCAGCGTTTGGTATCATCTTACTGCGCCATTCTATAATTAATGCATTCTGCGCACTCACCATCTTCTTACGCTTCTCGTTCAAAATAAATGAACTTTTCGTCTTCGCCTGTGCACTTCATGGACTTTTCGATGGCTTTTGCGCTTGCCACGTTTTCGCGGTAGCAATACGCCTTGAGCTTTGCAAATCCTATGGTATAAAGCCCAAAGTCGCCAGCCATGCGGAACGCCGTCGCAGCCAGCCCTTTTCCGCAATATTCCGGAAGGAGCCGCCATCCCAGTTTGGCGCCGCCTTTGCCGTCCACCACGAAATATACGACTTCGCCGATAAATTTCCCGTCCAGTCTGATGGCCAGGGAGAGCGCGCTGCCTGCAGCAAGCAGGCTCTTGGCGGCGGCCAGGAAATCTCCCGGCTGCGGCTCCGGTATATCTTTGCGATAATCGTAGCCCCACAGCCTGTTATGTTCATCGTCCAGGCACAGTCTGTCATAGTCGTCGCTATCGCTGTCGCGCAATTTCGAGAGCGAGATCACAGCAGCAATCGCAGGGCCGGCTGCATCAGCCTGGCCTCCCGCAACGCCGACACCAACGTCAGCAACGCCGGCAGCCGCATCTCCGCTCGCCGAACCGATCCTTTCGCCAGCGCTCACATGGCCGGCCGCCGAGTCTCCTGCAGAGACAACGCCGGCGACCGCAACAACGCCAGCAGCACCGGCCTCCGAAAGCGCAACCACGGCGGAAATCAGGTCGTCCTCTTCGCCCCACTCTTCTTCGAACCGCCCCGCAAAATCCGCAAGTTCGCCCTTTATTTCAAATATGCTGTTCGGGATCAGGCGCACCGGCCTGTAGCGGAGCTTGCTGGTCCGCAGCCCCTTGTCCCCCGCATCGTCTTCACGGTTCATGTATTTTGCAAGCCCGAGGCACTGCTTGGCAAATTCGTTCACGACAAACGGATAGCAGCCGTCATATCCGGGCAGGCATTTTTCAATCTGCACATCTATGCAATCCCCAAACTTTTCGCCGACGCAGATCGCAATCAACCGGCCCGAAAGCTCGACCCCGTACGTAAGCTCCCCATCTTTGAACGGTGACAGCGTATATTCTTTGGCATACGCCAGCTCTTCCTGCGCATATTTTGAACTCTTGGTGAAATCTTCCGAAAAAGCGTCGAAAAACTCCCTGATTTTTCCATCGTCCGCCGGCGTCAGCTGCCTGAACACCGCATCCGGATAATTTTTCTCGAAATGCTTGATATGATTGCGCTGGGCGCTGTATTTTCTCCCCGCAAAGCCGGCCAGGTCCGCCGTCAAGTAGAGATAATCCGCACGCAGGCGGTTTGCCGACAAACGATAATTCTTGTAACGCTTGCAAAGCCACGCCACCTGGCTGTCATCCAGCGACACGAAGCGAAGCAGCTCGCCCGTATCTTCCGCATGCTCGTCGAGAATGTCAAAGATATTGGCCAGCGACGAAACGCCGGTCTCCTTTATCGTCCCAACATTGTGCGGGAAAAGGTAGGAAAATCTGCCATTGTCGCGAATTCTGACCAGGAGGTACTCACTCTCCACGGCAAACTCGGTCGGATAGGTCTCGCGCCACATAAACCGCAGCCCCGGGCTGTACGCCGAGGAAAGGTACGGGTAGGCGGCCGCCAGCGCCCTGAATTCGGCCATGGTAGTCTCATCAAGTTTTTTGAATCTGATCTCGTGCATTTCTAACCCTCCAGGAACCGATACAAAAGCCTGTAAAGCTCTTTAGCCTCTTCTTCGCTGAGCGCCGAGGTCTCTGATGCCACCTTGGCAGGAATATCCTTGCATTTTTCTTTGAGCGCCTCTCCAGCCTCAGTAATGCCGACCACCGTCACCCTCTCGTCCTCTTTGGAACGCGCTCTGGTCACATATCCGGCGCTTTCCATGCGCTTCAAAAGCGGCGTCAGTGTCCCGGCGTCCAGGTGCAGAATGCCGCCAAGCTGCCCCACCGTCACTTCCCGATGCTCCCAAAGCACCATCAGCACGACATACTGGGTGTAAGTAAGCCCCAGCGGGCTGAGATAAGGCGTGTATCTGCCCACTATCTTTCTGCCGCACGCGTATAGCGGAAAACATATTTGATTTTTCAAAAGCAATTGCTCATATTTCTGAGACATATAAATCCCCCCCGATTATTGCTAAATCAACTTTTGGATTCAGCCCTTCGTTCTTTTCTTTTGCAATATTATATTGCGCACAATATAATTTGTCAAGGAGCGCCACCTCCCCAAAACTTGTCTATATCATATTGCTTAAAGAAGTTGTTGAGCTTGCTTACCACACCTTGGACCCTGCTCAGGCAATTGAGCGCATATTGGAGGCAAAAAACAAGGACTTTTCAGGTGAAAAATCCTTGGAGCAGCAATATGCAATTTTCCGTCGCATCCGGCTGGGGTGCTGATGGCCGGCATACCCAAAAAACAGCGCCCGGGGTTTCCGCCCCGAGCGCTTTTTGTGTGCAAGCGGGGTTGATTTTGCTTTTAGCTGTGCCTAAGCGGCACGGATTCTTAAATTATTCCGGCTTCATCGTCGGGAAGAGGATGATGTCGCGGATGCTTGGCGCGTCTGTGATGAGCATGATCACGCGGTCGATGCCCACGCCCAGACCACCTGTAGGCGGAAGACCTACTTCCAGAGCGTTGACGAAGTCGAGGTCCATAGGATGAGCCTCTTCATCCAGCCCTGCATCCAGCTGTGCCTGCTGCTCAGCGAAGCGCTGGTACTGGTCGATAGGGTCGTTCAGCTCGGAGAATGCGTTGGCAATCTCCCAACCGTTGATGTATGCCTCAAAACGTCTGGTGATACGCGGATCCTGAGGGTCGCGCTTTGCCAGCGGAGAAATCTCAACAGGGTGGCCCATTACGAATGTCGGCTGATCCAGGTAGCCCGGAACATCCTCTACATATTCTTCGAAGAACTCGGCGATAATCTTGCCTCTGGTCCAGGAGTTGATCTCCTCTTCGGTGAGGGCGGATTCGTGATCCTTCATATATGCCAGAGCGGCCTTGCGGCACTCTTCGTCGCTGTCTATCTTGTGGAAATCTACGCCTGTGATCTCCTTCACTGCATCAGTCATGTCCAGCTTTCTCCACGGAGGAGTCAGGTCGAAGGTCTTGCCCTGGTAGTTGATGACCATGGAGCCTGTAGCCTTGAGCGCCGCCTTGGATACCAGCTGCTCGGTCACTTCCATCGTCTTTTCCATGTTTTCGTATGCGTAGTAGCATTCCATGGATGTGAACTCAGGATTGTGGTTTTTGTCCATACCTTCGTTTCTGAACATCTTACCCATCTCGTATACTCTGTCCAAACCGCCGACGATCAGGCGCTTGAGGAAGAGCTCATTGGAGATACGGAGCTTCATATCCAGATCGAGCGTGTTGTGGTGAGTCTCAAACGGTCTGGCGTTGGCACCACCTGCGATGGTGGTCAGGATAGGTGTGTCCACTTCCAGATAGCCGAAGTCTTCTTCCAGCACTCTCTTCATCTCGTGGATGATCTGTGTACGCTTGCGGAATGTCTCGCGAACGTCGCTGTTTACGATCAGGTCCACATATCTCTGGCGGTATCTCTGGTCGATGTCCTTGAGGCCGGACCATTTGTCAGGCAGCACCTGCAGGGACTTGGAGAGAAGCACCAGTTTGTTTACATGAATGGAAATCTCGCCGCGCTTGGTCTTGAACACTTCGCCCACAACACCCACGATATCGCCGATGTCATAAGTCAGGAAGATGTCATACTCCTCCGGAGTGATGGCGTCGCGGCTGATAAACAGCTGAATGCGGCCGTCACGGTCCTGGAGATCCACGAAGGATGCCTTACCCATATGGCGGTTTGCCATAATACGGCCGGCCATGGAGACAGTTTTGCCTTCCATTTCCTCAAACTTGGATTTGACATCTTCGCTATAGGCGTCGATGTCCCATCTTTCGTGAAGGAACGGATTTCTGCCCATAGCTTGAAGTTTCTTGAGCTTTTCGCGTCTGATCTGGCGCTGCTCGTTCAGTTTTTCTTCTGTAACCTCTTCAACTTCTGTAGCTTCCGGGTTGACATTGTTTCTGTCTTCTGTACTCATTTGTTTACCTCTTTAAAATTATATTTACATATAAATGCTAGTCACTAATGCACGTCCACAATCTTGTAGGAGACTTTTCCGTCCGGCACTTCGATCTCAACTGTCTCGCCGATCTTGCGGCCGATGAGCGCGCTGCCCACCGGGGACTCGTTGGAAATCTTGCCTTCAAACGGATCTGCTTCTGTAGCGCCCACGATGGAGTATTCTTCTTCCTCGCCGTCGTCGATGCTCTTTACCAAAACTTTCTTGCCTACGGAAACGGTGTCGCTGGCCACTTCGGATTCGTTGATAATCTTGGCCTTACGCATCATTTCTTCGAGCTTGTGGATTCTATCTTCCAGGTCTGCCTGTTCGTTCTTGGCAGCATCGTACTCCGCATTTTCGGAGATATCGCCGTACGAGAGAGCTTCCTTGATCTTTTCAGCTACCTCTCTGCGTCTTACTGCTACCAGTTCTTCATGTTCTGCCACGATTTTGTCGTAGCCTTCCTGGGTTAAAAGATATTCTTCTGCCATCTATGTTTACTCCTTTCGAATATGTTTGGTATTATATCGCTAAATATCAGTAATGTCAATCATTCCGGGCTATTGCAGCTTTTTGTTGTCATCGGAGAAGCGGATGACCTTGTTGGAAGTATTCTTCACCAGCGGCTCGCTGCGGAATACCAGCTTTTTGATCTTCTTGTAGAACGGCAGAGACTCGTTGATCTTCTCGATTTCTGCCCAAATCAGAGCGGTCATGTCTGTAGCAGTCGGATTTTCGCCCAGGCGTTCTTCCATTTCGGTCATGTCAGGCACTACCGTAGCCACGATAAGAGTATCGTCTCCCGCCTCGGACGGCGCCTCCCAAACCATGGATTCTGCCGAGATGCCTGTGAGTCCGATGAGGTATTCCAGCTCTTCCGGATATACATTTTTGCCGTTTTTGGTGATGATGACATTCTTCTGGCGGCCTGTGATGTAGATGTATCTTTCTTCATCCATATAGCCCAAATCGCCCGTATGGAACCAGCCTTCGCTATCGATGACTGCCGCAGTCTCTTCCGGCATTTCGTAATATCCCATCATGATGTTCGGGCCCTTGAGGCAGATCTCGCCGATGCCCTCTTCATTCTTGTTTACAATCTTTGCATCAAAGCCCGTGAGCGGTTTTCCGATGGACGAGCTGTTGGTAGCCTTTTCAGGATTGAGCGCTCCCATTGGAGAAGCCTCTGTCAGTCCGTAGCCCTGCAGCGCCATGAAACCGAATTCCTGCAAAGTGTCCAGCACTTCCGGATTGATGGCAGCGCCGCCGCAGATGATGACTCTCATTCTGCCGCCAAAGAGTTTGTGGATGTCCTTGAAGAGCAGCTTTTCGGCATGGATACCGAATTTCTTGAGCGTCCTGTTGATGGCCAATGCTTTTCTGAGTGCGCCCTCTTTGCCTTTTTTGCGGGCATTCTGCCAGATCTTCTTGTAGACATTTTCGAAGATGGCAGGCACGCCCAGGAAGAATGTCGGCTGACATTCCGAAAGGTTTTTGAGCATGTATTTCAGGCCC
>CAMPBN010000028.1 GCA_946638265.1 uncultured Bacillota bacterium | reverse complement strand
CGCACGCGAAATTGCTGCATTGCTTCAGGTTGCCGGACGTCATAGGGCCTGTCCCTCGGTCGCTCTTGATAAGGCTTTTCAATTTTGTATTACTATTATATTCTTACCCCAATTTTCTGTCAATAACCAATTGCTTTTGCTGCGCTCGCAAACGTCAGAAAATGAAAAGACTGCTGAGATTCAGCAGTCTTTGTCTTGGTACGCGATGTGGGGCTCGAACCCACGACACCCTGATTAAGAGTCAGGTGCTCTACCAACTGAGCTAATCACGCATATTCACTTGTTTTCATCCGAACAATAGATACTATACCATCTCCGCAATGCCTTGTCAACAACAAACTTGAACAAAAATAAATTATTTTTGGGCACAAAAGATGCAGCCGGTGTAGGCCGCATCTTTTGCAGGTTTTTGGATTTATGAACGCGAATACATTACAGTAGTCAGTCTGCAACATATTCCTTGTTTGCTATTTTTCCGACGCCTCAACTGCCCTGTATGCACCGGATTTCAGAGTAGTGGCTTCCTTGTAAGGTCTTGCCATCAGGTAGATGGCAATCACCACTACGGCGATGCCCAGGATCAGACCGATAACGCTGCCGTTTCCTGTCACGAATCCTCCGATCTGGTTGATCACGAATGCCACCAGATAAGCGAAGCCGCACTGATAGCCGATGGCAAACCAGGTCCACTTGGCGTTGTTCATCTCACGCTTGATGGCACCGATTGCCGCAAAGCAAGGCGCGCAGAGCAGGTTGAATACCAGGAAGGAGAATCCCGTTACTCCGGTGAAAGCAGCTGCCAGCGCCTGCCATGCAGTCAGTTCGCCGCCACCATAGAGAATGCCCATGGTGCCTACGATGTTTTCCTTGGCTACCAGGCCCGTGATGGATGCAACGGCTGCCTGCCAGTTGCCCCAGCCGAGCGGAATGAAGATCCACGCGATCAGGTTTCCGATTCTGGCGAGAATGGAGAGGTTGAGTTCATCTTCAGCCAGCATGCGGAATCCGTCTTCCGTGAAACCAAAGAAGCTGGTAAACCAAACTACAATAGTTGAAAGGAGTATTATGGTTCCGGCCTTTTTGATGAAAGACCAGCCGCGCTCCCACATGGAGCGGAGGACATTGCCGAGTGTCGGCATATGGTAAGCCGGCAGTTCCATTACAAATGGAGCAGGTTCACCGGCAAACATAGCTGTTTTCTTCAGGATGATACCCGATACTATGATGGCTGCCATTCCGATGAAATATGCGCCTGTGGAAACCCACGCGCTTCCGCCGAAGATGGCACCTGCGATCATGGCGATGAAAGGCACCTTGGCTCCACAAGGAATAAATGTGGTAGTCATGATGGTCATACGCCTGTCTCTTTCGTTTTCAATGGTTCTGGAGGCCATAATGCCCGGTACGCCGCAGCCTACGCCGATGAGCATAGGAATGAATGATTTACCGGAAAGGCCGAAGCGTCTGAATACACGGTCCAGTACGAAGGCGATTCTTGACATGTAGCCGCAAGCTTCCAGGAATGCCAGCATCAGGAACAGCACCAGCATCTGAGGCACGAAGCCCAGTACAGCGCCCACTCCGGCTACTATACCGTCCAGGATCAGGCCGCTGAGCCATTCAGCGCAATTTGCTTTTTCCAAAAGCGCGCTTACCAGAGCAGGGATGCCGGGAACCCAGGTTCCGTACTCTGCAGGATCCGGTTCTTCGCCGATTTCATCCAGAGTCTTAACAGCCGCTTCGTAGTCTGCCATTGTAGCAGTTTCTTCGGAAATCTCCAGCGTTTCTTCGTCTTCTACAGTATAAACGAAGCTCCCTGTCGGCTCGCTGCCGTTTTCCTCCACATAAGCATCAAATCCATCCACGATGGCCGATGCGCCTGCATATTCTTCTGCAATTTCGCCGTAGCCGCCATCCATTCCGAACAGGTGGAATCCGTCACCGAAGAGTCCGTCGTTGGCCCAATCCGTAGCCGGTGCTCCCACTCCCACCATTGCGATCCAATATACCAGGAACATCACGATGGCGAAAATCGGCAGGCCCAGCACTCTGTTGGTAACCACTCTGTCGATCTTGTCGGAAGTGCTGAATGCGCCGGCCTTGGCCTTGCGGTAGCAGCCCTTGATCACCTGAGCGATATATACATACCTGGCGTTTGTAATGATGGATTCCGCATCGTCATCCAGCTCTTTTTCGGCAGCCGCGATATCGTTTTCGATATGTGCGGCAACAGCCTGCGGAATATTCAAGCCCGCCAGGACTTTTTCGTCTCTTTCGAAAATCTTGATGGCGTACCATCTCTGCTGTTCTTCCGGAAGGTCGTGCACTGCAGCCTCTTCAATGTGCGCGATGGCATGTTCCACCGGTCCGTCGAAAGTGTGCTGCGGCACTGTCTTGCCGTTCTGAGCAGCGCTGATGGCAGCTTCTGCGGCTTCCATAACACCCTCGCCCTTCAGCGCGGATATTTCAATTACCTTGCAGCCCAAAGCCTTGGAAAGCTGCTCAATATCTATTTTGTCGCCGTTCTTTCTTACCACGTCCATCATGTTGATGGCTACCACTACCGGAATGCCCAGTTCCACCAGCTGTGTGGTCAGATACAGGTTCCTCTCCAGGTTGGTACCGTCGATAATGTTCAGAATGGCCTCAGGTCTTTCTTTGATCAGATATTCTCTCGCTACCACTTCTTCCAGTGTGTAAGGCGAAAGTGAATAAATACCCGGAAGGTCTGTGATCGTCACATCTTCGTGCTTCTTCAGTTTGCCTTCCTTCTTTTCTACTGTTACTCCCGGCCAGTTACCTACAAACTGGTTCGAGCCGGTGAGTGCGTTAAACAATGTGGTTTTTCCGCAATTCGGATTGCCCGCCAGGGCGATTTTTATTTCCATTTTATTACCTCTCTTGATTTCAAAAATTTACTCCACATCGATGAGCGCCGCGTCGGCTTTTCTGATAGAAAGCTCATATCCGCGCACTGTAAGTTCGATCGGATCTCCCAGTGGGGCCACTTTGCGAACCGTCACCTCGGTACCCTTGGTCAGGCCCATGTCCATGATTCTGCGCTTTACCGCGCCCTCACCGCGAAGTTTTGCGATTTTGGCGCTTTCGCCGATTTTAACTTCCTGTAATGTCATATCTTTTCCTCCGTTTTTTATTTTCCGGGGTCGGCTGCCCGACCCATTCTGACTAAATCATGATTTTTTGCGCCATTTCACGGCTGATGGCTACCCGGGTTTCCTTCACATTCACGATCAGGTTGCCCGCCATTTCGGAAACGACTTTCACGTTCCCTCCCGGCACGAATCCCAGGTCCTGAAGATGATTTTTCATTTCCTGATTTCCGCCGACTTTTTTAATAATGTTTTCTTCTCCGATATCCGCATAAAGCAGTGGCATCATTATGCACCTCAATTCCATAAATCCCCACAGGGTGATGCTTTCAAGCCTTCCGGTCTTTAGCCGGTTAGCTTAAACTAACCCCGCGCCTTAAAAAATAGTTAGCCGAAACTAACCTTGTGTCTGAAAATTTGGTTAGCTCTCGCTAACCTTCGCCTTACTTATTATAGCACCGCTTTTTGCAATGTCAATAGAATTTTCGAAAAAAGTTAGCCTTATCTAACCATAGTTGAAAGGAAATCCGTTTTGTGGTAATCTACAGATGTGGCCGCTGTGGCAATCCTGCCCTGCAGCTGCAAATCCAATGTTTTTTCGGGAGGTAGACATGGCCATTCAGGAATCGGGCGAAATGTATCTGGAAACCATACTTGTTCTTTCACAGGAGCACCCTTTTGTGCGGGCAATCGACGTCGGCGAAGCCATGGGCTTTTCCAAACCCAGCGTCAGCCGGGCCATGGGTATTCTGAAAAACGAGGGCTATATTATAGTAGAAAAAGACGGCGGAATTAAGCTCACGCCTTCCGGCAAAGCCATTGCCGAGAAGATTTACGAGCGCCACACAGTCCTGACTGCAGGCCTGGTAAAGCTGGGCGTTCCCGAAGCGATTGCTGCAGAAGATGCGTGCCGCATCGAGCACGTCATCAGCGACGAAACCTTCGCAGCCGTGAAAAAACATATGCAGTAAAACTCGCAGATTGCAATTGCAGATGCGTAGAGTACAAGCACTTTTAAGGAGGTACGAAAATGCGTTACACAATAGAGGGAGGCGAACTTCCCGTTTTAAAATGCACACTTGAGGCAGGCGAAAGCATCCAGTGCGAGGCCGGCGCCATGTCCTGGATGGACAACGAAATCGAGATGCAGACTCAGGCCGGCGGGCTGGGCAAGATGCTGGGCCGCATGCTGACAAACGAGAGCATGTTCCAGAATACTTACGTTGCACGTTCCGGCGGCGAAATCGCTTTTGCGTCCAAGTTCCCGGGCTCCATCATCGCCATCGAGCTGACACCGGAAAACGGAGTGATCGTGCAGAAAGGCGCTTATCTGGCATCCTTCGGCGACATCCAGTCCGAAGTCTACCTGCAGAAGAAGATCAGCAAAGGTTTCTTCGGCGGTGAGGGCTTCCTGATGCGTCGTTTCACCGGCAGAGGCCTGCTGTTCCTGGAAATCGACGGTTCCGCTCACGAATATGAGATTCCGGCCGGCGACTGCAAGATCGTAGACAGCGGAAATCTGGCTGCCATGTCGGATTCCTGCCGCATGGAAATCAAGATGATTAGCGGACTGGGCAATATCGTCTTCGGCGGCGAAGGCCTTTTCAATACCGTGGTCTACGGCCCGGGCAAAGTCACCCTCCAGTCGATGCCGATCTCATCCACAGCCATGACGCTCTACCGCTACATGCCATCGTCGGGCAACTAGAGCAGTGTCACACGCTTTATTATCGTTTAAAAAACTTGAGCGAGAGGGATTAACCTCTCGCTCATTTTTCTTGTTCTTATGCAAGCGTTACTGTGCCGTTTTTTCGGCGATTTTTGCTTTCAGGACTTCGACCACCTCTCTAAGGCCGCTCTCGGCCTCCCATTCGGAGGAGATCAGGACCTTGACCACATCGTTCATCCAGTCCAGGTAGTGCTGCAGGATAGCCTCTTCATCGCGGCCTTCCCGAATCAGCGGCAGGATGTCCTCGTCGCCATACTCCACGTCTATCTCGCATCTGCGGCGGATAATCTTCTCGCCGGCCTCGTCCCGGGCATCTTCGCCCTTCGGAAAGTCGAAGACTTCCACCTTCATATGCGACGGATAGGCGCTTCCCGGCACCAGCCTTACGCGCTTCGGACCCAGCCCTTCGATAAATTCTTTCATATTATTTTCAGCCATGGGTTTCTCCTGCTACATAAACTTCCGGATAGCTTCCTGAAACTCTTCCACCGCCTGCGTGTCCCCGTCTTCGATGGCGTGGATGATGCAGTGGGCCATGTGCTCGCTTATGATCTCCTTGCCAAGATTGTTCAGGGCGGCTTTCACCGCGGAGATCTGCACCAAAACCTCGGCGCAGTCTTCGTCATTTTCTATCATCTTTTTGATGTGCTCCATATGGCCGATGGCGCGAGCTGCACGGTTTACCTGTTTTCTGCGCACCGCCGGGTCGTGAAAGTGGCCGTGGTCGCGGCCCGTTTCGTGTTCCGGGGCATGGGTGCAAGGTTTCTTTCCGGAGTTTTCCTTCATGTTTTCGTCCTTTATTTTGTCTTCGGGCCGGCTTCCACTACTGCCTTTGGCATGTTATGATATTTCTTTGCGAAATTTTCCTGGTACATCTTGGCCAGCTTGTTAGCCTGCTCGTCATATGCAGCCTTGTCCGCCCACATGCCTCTTGCGTCCAGCATTTCGTCCGGAACATTCGGGCAGGAAGTCGGATAATCTACATTAAATACATCGTGATGTTTGAATTCGATCTTGTCGAAGTCGCCGTTCAGAGCTGCTGTGATCATAGCTCTGGTGTAGGCCAGCTTCATTCTCTTGGCGCCGGATGCAGCGCTGCCGCCTGCCCAGCCTGTGTTTACCATGTAAACCTTGGTGCCGTATTTGTCCAGCTTGTCGCCCAGCATCTTTGCATAAACTGCAGGGTCCATCGGCATGAACGGCTCGCCGAACAGTGTGGAGAATGTCGGCTGCGGCTCGGTAACTCCGCGCTCTGTGCCTGCCAGTTTGGAAGTGAAGCCTGTTACGAAGTGGTACATGGCTGCGTCTCTGTCCAGTCTGGAAATCGGAGGCAGTACGCCGAAAGCGTCAGCTGTCAGGAAGATTACTACCTTTGGCACGCCGCCAACGCCCGGAATCTGGGCATTGTTGATATAATTTACAGGATATCCCACACGTGTGTTTTCAGTCAGGGAACCGTCTGCGAAGTCCAGAGTTCTCTTTTCGGGATCCATGATAACGTTTTCTACCAGGGAGCCAAACTTGATAGCATTGTAGATATCAGGCTCGTTTTCAGCAGAGAGGTTGATGCACTTGGCATAGCAGCCGCCCTCGAAATTGAACACGCCGTCAGGTGACCAGCCGTGCTCGTCGTCGCCGATCAGCTTTCTGGCCGGGTCTGCAGAAAGTGTGGTCTTACCTGTTCCGGAAAGACCGAAGAATATTGCCGTCTCGTGAGTCTCAGGGTCCATGTTGGCGGAGCAGTGCATCGGCAGAACGTTCTTCTTGGTCATCACGTAGTTCATGGTGGAGAATACGCTCTTCTTGATTTCACCTGCATAGCCGGAGCCTGCGATTACGATGAGATGTGCTTCGTAGTCAATCATGATGGCTGCCTCGGAGTGCACGCCGTCTACCTCAGGGTCGCACTTGAATCCAGGTGCGCAGAGGATGGTGTAGTCCGGCTCGCCGTAGTTCTTCAGCTCTTCTTCAGTCGGTCTGATGAGCAGCTGGTGGATGAACATGTTCTGGCTGGCCAGCTCGTTGATTACTCTGAACTTCTGTGTGTATTTCTTGTCTGCGCCGGCATATCCGTCAAAAATGAAAACTTCTCTGCCCTGGAGATATGCTGCCAGCTTGCCGCGGATGGCGTCAAACTTTTCACGGCTGATAGGCTTGTTGACCTTGCCCCAGGCGATTTCGTCGTGAACTGCCGGTGTGTCTACGATGAATTTGTCTTCAGGAGATCTGCCGGTGTATTTTCCGGTGGTTACTACCAGCGCGCCGTTTTCGCAAAGCGAGCCTTCTCCTCTGCGGAGAGCTGCTTCTGTCAGCTGTGCCGGATTCAGATTGCGATAAACTGCTTTTGGTCCGATAATTCCAAATTTCTCAATTCCGTATGTTTCCATTTTGCTACCTTTCTTAAAATCCCGGGCCCGAGGCCGCCCGCCTTCGCCGCCTTGCGGTTTCAGACCTGCGCCTGCGCCTGCTTGATAAGATTTGATAATTTTTGTTTGCGGAGCTTTTGAAGCAAACCCCTACCTTTCTAATATATGCCAGATAGCAAAAAAAAGCAACGGGATTGCCGATTTTGTGCAAAATCTGCTCTTTCCCCCCTTCGGGCATGAAAAAGCCCGCAAACCTTGCCATGAAAGTTCGCGGGCTCTCGCTCTTTTTTCTATGTTTTTATTTCCGCGCAATCTTCAGGCTGTCGCCGTCGGTGTCCACCAGCACGGTATCGCCCTCCGCGATTTCGCCGGCGATAATCTTGGTGGCCAGTGCAGTCTCCACATTCTTTTGCAGATAACGCTTGACCGGTCTTGCGCCATAAGCCGGCTCATAGGCTTCTTTGGCCATGAAAGCTTTGGCCTCCGGTGTGAGCTCCAGAGAAATTTCCTTTTCTGCCAGGCGCTTTCTCAGGGACTCCAGCTGCAGCTCGATGATATTTCCGATCTGCTCTTCCGTCAGCGGGCTGAATACCACAATATCGTCCACACGGTTGATAAATTCAGGTCTGAAGTTCCTCTTCAGCTCATCCTCCACCTCGTTTTTCACTTCCTCACTGATACTGCCGTCTTTTTCAATGGCGTCGATCAGCAGGTGGGAGCCTATGTTGGAAGTCATGATAATGATGGTATTTTTGAAATCCACGGTCCTTCCCTGGTTGTCCGTCAGTCTGCCGTCGTCCAGCAGCTGGAGCAGGATGTTGAACACATCCGGATGTGCCTTTTCGATTTCGTCGAAGAGGATGACGGAGTAAGGCTTACGTCTTACGGCTTCCGTCAGCTGGCCGCCTTCGTCATAGCCAACATATCCCGGAGGCGCTCCGATGAGTCTCGACACTGAGAATTTCTCCATGTATTCGGACATATCGATGCGCACCATGTTTCGCTCGGAGTCGAACAGCGCTTCGGACAGGCTCTTGGCCAGCTCGGTTTTGCCCACGCCGGTAGGGCCGAGGAATATGAACGAGCCGATTGGTCTTCCTTCGCTGCCGAGGCCCGCGCGGCTTCTGAGAATGGCGTCAGCTACAGCCTGCACGCCTTCTTCCTGGCCTACTACTCTGCGGTGCAGAATTTCAGGCAGTTTCACGAGTTTTTCTCTTTCGCTTTCCACCAGCTTGGAAACCGGAATGCCGGTCCAGGCTGCTACAACTTCTGCGATTTCTTCTTCGCCGACTTCTTCCTTTAGGAGGCGGTTTTCCTTGGCGCTTTCCGCCTTTTCCTTGGCCTCTTCCAGCTTCTTTTCGAGTTCCGGAAGCGTGCCGTATTTCAGCTGCGCCAGCTTCTCCAGGTCGTAATTACGCTCCGCCTCTTCGATGGCGTGGCGGGTGGCTTCAATTTCGGCCTTTACGTCCTTTACGCCGGAAATGGATTTCTTTTCTTCTTCCCAGCGTGCGCGCATGCCGGCGTTTTCTTCTTTCAGCTCGGCCAATTCTTTTTCTATATTTTCAAGGCGCTGCTTCGACCCCCTGTCTTCTTCCTTTTGCAGGGCCTGGCGCTCAATCTCAAGCTGCATGATCTTGCGGCTGATTTCGTCGAGTTCGGCCGGCAGGGAGTCTATCTCGGTTCTGATCTTCGACGCCGCCTCGTCCATCAGGTCGATGGCCTTGTCTGGTAAAAATCTGTCCGATATATATCTGTCTGAAAGCGTTGCGCAGGCAATCAGCGCGCTGTCGGAAATTCTTACGCCGTGGTGAATTTCAAAGCGTTCTTTCAGTCCACGCAGTATGGAAATGGTGTCTTCCACAGTTGGCTGGTCCACCATGACTTTCTGGAAACGCCGCTCCAGCGCCGCGTCTTTTTCGATATATTTTCTGTATTCGTCCAGCGTGGTGGCGCCGATGCAGTGCAGCTCGCCCCTGGCCAGTTTCGGCTTCAGGAGATTGCCCGCATCCATGGAGCCTTCGGTCTTGCCGGCGCCCACGATGTTGTGGATCTCATCTATGAACAGCAGTATCCTGCCGTCAGATTTTTCGATTTCGTTCAAGACTGCCTTCAGTCGCTCTTCAAACTCGCCGCGGAACTTGGCGCCGGCGATCAGAGCTCCCATATCCAGTGCGAATATAGTCTTGTCCTTCAGTCCCTCCGGCACGTCGCCTTTCAGGATTCGTTGCGCCAGACCTTCCACAACTGCGGTTTTGCCCACGCCCGGCTCGCCTATAAGTACAGGGTTGTTTTTGGTGCGGCGTGACAGTATCTGGATGGTGTGACGGATCTCGCTGTCACGGCCGATCACCGGATCCAGCTTGCCCTGGCGAGCCATCTCTACCAGGTCTCTGCCGTATTTGGTCAGAGCTTCGTAAGTGCCCTCCGGGTCCTGGCTGGTAATTTTCTGGTTGCCCCTTACTTTTGAGAGCGCCTCCAGGAATTTTTCCTTTGTGATCCCGTAGCTTGAGAAAATCTTGGCCGAGGCCGTGCCTTTTTCAGCTATCAGAGCGATATAGATGTGCTCCACGCTGACATATTCGTCGCCGAAGCGTTCTGCTTCCTTTTCTGCCGAGGCCAGAATCTTACTGAAGCTGCGCGAAGCATAGATTTGCCCCGCATCTCCGCTGACTTTCGGGAAGGCATCCACTGCCGCAAGCACGTCTGCGGTCACCATGGCCGCATCTACCCCCATCAGCCCCAAAAGCTTTGGAATCAGACCGCCTTCCTGCTGCAGGAGGGCCAGATGAATATGCTCACCCTCTAAAGTCTGGTTTCCGTTTTCCAGCGCAATATTCTGCGCTTCCATTAATGCCGCCTGGGCATTCTGTGTGTACTTTTCGATATTCATTCCCTCACCTTCTTTTCCTTCTTTAATCTCTCTTCAATCCAATTTCTTTTAATTCTTCAATCACTAACTAATCTCTTAAATCCGCCGTGACTCGCGACCTTGCGATTCTTCTCAGCTCCTGAACCTGCGCCTCGCGGTCCTTCAAATCTGCGCTTC